>JAGDCK010000178.1 GCA_017958585.1 Lachnospiraceae bacterium | reverse complement strand
CCGGCCCTTAAAAATATCAAGGAATCGGGTGATCCTGTCTCTGATATCAAGGTCCAGATTGAGGCGAGGGATACCATCATCACCACCAAGAAAAAGGCCGGAACGTTGACTTCTGCTGAAAAGCGCAAGCACAAAAAGATCAGGAAATTCTACACGGAAATTTTGAATGCGGTTAGTGGCGAAAACTCCGCTCCGTCAGAAGTTATAGGAAAAGTATATAACGGCAAAGTGTCGGAGTTAAAGGAATCCACTGAAATGGTTAAGGAAAAGCTTCACAACGGCTTTGAATTTTTGAGGAGTACCTTTGGGGATGAGAGCAATGAGATGTTGGTCTTTGTGACAAAACTTACTCTTGGTGAAAAAAGCGCTGCATTCCTCAGAAACTTCGGCTCCGCAGATTATGACAAATACAATTCACTCCTGATGGTGAGCGACAGAAAGGAAGCCCTCAGGGACGAGATATTAAAGGTGCTCTAAGATATGGAAATCCTATATGAACTCAGAGAAAAAAGTGCATATGTAAGCGGCTTTGAGGGGACGGGAGTAAGCTTTACGGTTCCGGACAAGGTCCTTATTGATGACAATTATTACGTGGTCAGGGGAGTTGCAAAAAAAGCTCTTCTTGGCTGTGTGGGACTTAGGAACATTTCTCTTCCCGGCACTGTGGCAAAGATCGAGGACTGGGCTTTTTCAGGCTGCGCCCATCTTGAAAAGTTTGTGGTAAGAGCCACGGAGGAAAAAGATGGTGAACCCATAAACATCGAGTTTGGACGAGGGGTGTTTGACAAGTGCGCCCTTCTTCGCGACATGCTTATAGGCTATGGGGATTCCGATGACAGGTCAGTACTTCTTGCGGTGACAGTAAACAGGCTTCCCGCTGATTACATTTTGAAAAATATTACCGCCTCCGACGAGGATTTTTTCAAAAGCTGGGATCTTGCGCTTTCCACATTTTTAAACAACAGCGATTTCGACGGAAGTGATGCGGCCTGCCCCAGCGGTGAGGAGGACATTTCCTATGATTATCTGGGCTCCATCGATGGGGAGATGCCTTCGGAAAACTCGGCTTTTGTGGATGACGTGAGAGAAAACAAGGCCTATTTGTGTCTCCTCAGGCTTAAATACAATCGCTTTATAAGCAGTGAGACAGAGAAAAAGTGCAGGGACTACATGGCAGGCACCCACAATTTGGACGGCAGGCAGAGTGCATGGCAGGTTATAAAAAAGTATTTCTCGGACAACCGGGACTATATCAATCTGTTTTTGGATGAGACAAAGCCCGACAACAAAAAAGTGGAGGAACTTCTAAGCGAGCTTGGGGACAATCATGCCCTGTGCAAATCCATTCTCATCGGCTTTGGCAAAGATGAAAAGAGCGGCGAGGGTGATTTTTTCTCGGATTTTTCACTTTAGAATAGCGCTTTATTTTTATGCAAATGGCGATTTAGCGCAATAGTGCGGTAAAAAATCACAATATTTTGCCTCTAAAAGGCATATGCTTTTGTGTAATGGGTAGATATTGAGTTTTGAGTCTAATTTATTAGTTATTTATGAGAGAGTTTATGTTATAATTCCTTTTGGTAAATTTTGCATAATTTTACAAAAAATAAATTTGAATATGGAGAGTAGACTACATGCCACAGAGAACAGACATCAAAAAGATATTGATCATAGGTTCAGGTCCCATTGTCATCGGACAGGCCTGTGAGTTTGACTATTCCGGAACTCAGGCTTGCAAAGCTTTGAGAAGTCTGGGATATGAAATTGTTTTGGTTAATTCAAATCCGGCCACCATCATGACGGACCCGGAGATGGCGGACATCACTTATATTGAGCCCCTCAATGTAAGACGTCTGGAACAGATCATTGCAAAAGAGCGTCCCGATGCTCTGCTTCCCAATCTCGGCGGACAGTCAGGACTCAATCTGTGTTCCGAATTATATAAAGAAGGCATTTTGGACAAATATAACGTAAAGGTTATAGGTGTCCAGGTTGATGCCATTGAGAGAGGCGAGGACCGTATAGAGTTCAAGGAGACCATGAATTCTCTCGGAGTTGACATGGCCCGTTCCGAGGTTGCCTACAGTGTTGAGGAAGCCTTAAAGATCGCTGATTCACTGGGTTATCCCGTGGTACTTCGTCCCGCATACACAATGGGCGGAGCCGGCGGCGGACTTGTTTACAATAAAGAAGAGTTAAAGACCGTCTGTGCAAGAGGTCTTCAGGCCAGCCTTATCGGCCAGGTTCTCGTGGAAGAGTCAATCCTTGGTTGGGAGGAGCTTGAGCTTGAGGTAGTCCGTGACAAGGACAACAACATGATCACCATCTGTTTCATCGAGAACGTGGATCCCGTGGGACTTCACACCGGTGATTCTTTCTGTACAGCGCCTTTCCTTACAATAGATGACGATCTGGCAAAGGAACTGCAGCGTCAGGCTTACAAGATCGTTGAGCACATCGGAGTTATCGGTGGAACCAACGTTCAGTTTGCCCATGACCCCGTATCCGGCAGAATCGTTGTAATAGAGATCAACCCCAGAACCAGCCGTTCATCAGCACTTGCTTCAAAGGCAACAGGTTTCCCCATCGCGCTTGTATCCGCAAAACTTGCAACGGGACTTACTCTTTCAGAGCTTCCCTGCGGAAAATACGGTACACTTGATAAATATGTTCCCGACGGCGACTATGTGGTAGTTAAGTTTGCACGCTGGGCTTTTGAAAAGTTCAAGGGTGTAGAGGATAAGCTTGGTACTCAGATGCGCGCCGTAGGTGAAGTAATGAGTATCGGAAAGACTTACAAGGAAGCATTCCAGAAGGCAGTCAGATCCCTTGAAAAGGATCGATACGGTCTCGGATTTGTAAAGAATTTCAATGAGAAATCAAAGGAAGAGCTTTTAAAGGCTCTTGTCACTCCTTCAAGTGAGAGACATTTCATTATGTACGAGGCCTTGAGAAAAGGTGCTACTGTTGATGAGATCTTTGATATCACAAAGGTTAAGAAATATTTTATCGAGCAGATGAAAGAACTTGTTGAAGAGGAAGAAGACCTCTTAAAGAACAAGGGAAGTCTTCCCTCTGACGAGGCACTTATTCAGGCAAAGAAGGACGGATTCTCAGACAAGTATCTGGCAAAGATCCTGGAGATCGATGAGAGCGTTGTAAGAAATAAGAGAGAGGCTCTCGGCATCTCAGAGAACTGGGACAGCGTTCACGTAAGCGGAACAGAGGACAGCGCTTATTATTATTCAACATATAACGGAGAGGACAACGATCCCGTAAACAGTGACAAAAAGAAGGTAATGATCCTGGGCGGTGGCCCTAACAGGATCGGACAGGGTATCGAGTTTGACTATTGTTGCGTACATGCAGCTCAGTCATTAAAGAAACTCGGCTTTGAGACCATTATCGTAAACTGCAATCCCGAGACTGTTTCAACCGATTATGATACATCCGACAAACTCTATTTCGAGCCCCTTACACTTGAGGATGTACTTAGCATTTACAGAAAAGAAAATCCCGTGGGTGTCATAGCTCAGTTCGGTGGTCAGACACCTCTTAACCTTGCTGAGAAATTAAAGGAGAACGGTGTAAAGATCCTTGGCACCACTCCCGAGGTTATCGCACTTGCAGAGGACAGAGACCTGTTCCGTGCCATGATGGAGAAACTTGAGATCCCCATGCCTGAGGCCGGAATGGCTACTAATATCGAAGAGGCATTGGAAGTTGCTCACAAGATCGGATATCCCGTAATGGTTCGTCCTTCCTTCGTCCTGGGCGGAAGAGGAATGGAAGTGGTTTATGATGATGAAACTCTGGAGAGCTACATGGCAGCAGCCATTGGCGTAACTCCCGACAGACCGATCCTCATCGACAGATTCCTCAACCATGCAATGGAATGTGAGGCCGATGCCATCGCAGACGGAACCCATGCATATGTTCCCGCTGTTATGGAGCATATTGAACTTGCCGGAATCCACTCCGGAGACTCCGCTTGTATCATCCCTTCAAAGCATATCTCGGAAAAGAATCTGGCTACTATCAAAGAGTACACCAGAAAAATCGCCGAAGAGATGCATGTTGTGGGACTTATGAATATGCAGTATGCCATCGAAAATGACAAGGTATTTGT
>JAGDCK010000177.1 GCA_017958585.1 Lachnospiraceae bacterium | reverse complement strand
TTCAGCCGTTTTTGCCATATTTGATCTCCATTCCCCATAAATTAAAATCAAATTTTGTTTGGTAAACTTATTAACATTATAAAGCACATTTACTTTTCAGTCAAAACAAAAACACCCAAACACAAAAGTGTTTGAGTGTTTAATAAAAGCGTGCGTTAGAGGATTCGAACCCCCGACCTTTTGGTCCGTAGCCAAACGCTCTATCCAGCTGAGCTAAACGCACATTTATGCTGCATTCACATCTGCAACATAAAATATTCTACCTTTACTACGGGCAAAAGTCAACACATTTTTTATAAAGTTTAAAGTATTTGATATTAATTAAATCCTACGTTTCCTATTCTTCGCTTCTCATGACTATATCCATAAGTTCACTCATATTGTCCGAGATTTCCTGAACGGATTCTGCATTTTTCCTCTCGCTCTCAATGGCTTCCTGGGCAAGGGCTGATACCTCTTCGGACACACTGGAAATGGTCTGGATACTGTCGATGATCACGTTATTTGCCCCTGTAAGTTCCCTCAGATGATCCACAAGGCTCTCTGCGTTTTCCTTTACCTGGGTGGTATTGTCACTTATGGCTTCAAAGGATTTAAGGGTTCTCTCGGTGCTCTCCTTCTCCTCGTTGATGCCCTTTATCATCTCTTCCATTACGGAAACAACTTCATCGATGGAGGTCTGAACACTTCCAAGAAGGGTTTGGATCTTCTCCGTCGCTTCCTTTGTCTGGTCACTCATGGCAGACACTTCACCTGCAACCACTGCAAATCCTCTGCCCGCTTCACCCGCTCTTGCAGCCTCCACATTGGCATTGAGGGCCAGGATATTGGTCTGAAATGCGATATCATCAATGAATTTTACGATATTTTTCATATTGCGGGTGCTGTCCTTTAACTCGGAAAGCTTGTCCACCGCAATATTGCTCACATCAACGGACTTTTCAACCTTGTCCACAAGCTCCGTCATATCCTTGTTGCCTTCTGATACACAACTTACGGTCTTTTCTATAACATCCGTAATAGCCCCGGCAGAAGCGTTTACAAGTTCAGCCCTGTCTGATATGGCCTGGGTCTGTAAGAGCTGATTTTGGACCGCATCCGCAGTCTGTGAGGTACCCTTACCAACCTCGATCATGGCGATTCCCGTTGCCTTTGCGGACTCATTCAGATATTCAAGTCCCTTGTTTACACCGGCTATTCCGTCCTTTGTGGCTCTGGCGACCTCCAATATGTGGTCGTTTTTGACCTTTATGTTCTCACTGGTGATTTTTGCGGCAAGAGGGCAATAGATACATGCCAGCACATTTACGCAGAATATCAGCATGGCTGATATCCAGTCCATATACCCTGCAACCAGCCCGCTTCCTATGGTTATGGTAGTAAGTGCAACCACACCGATGCCAACCCTCAGACAGTACTTTGGGTCACAATAAACAGATATTATCATCATCATCGGAATTATAAAAAACAAGACATAGGCATTTGTACCGGTCACCACAGTGATTATGGCAAATATTCCAAATCCCACTGCCGCGGAGTGCTTGATCATCTCGCTGCTCGGATCTTTTTTCCAATAGTATCCTCCGGCGACAAGAGGAGCGATCGCAGTCAAAACCTGCAGCAGAAAATAAAGAGGATTTCCCTGATTCCGGATCATATCTATCAGAGAATACACAAGCATTACCATAGAAATACTGAACTGAACGATCAGTACCGCACGATTGTTTCTCACACCGTCTTTTAAGATATTCTTTTTTTCAGCCATCATAATCTCCATTCAATATGAAAATATAGTTAACTGTACCTTCCCAAAAAAAAGCGTTCTACTTTAATTTTATTCTTGTGCAACAATTTGTCAAGAATTTCTCTGAATTCTGTACATATCTATCGCCTTTATGTAATTTTCAAAAAAATCTTTTTATGATAAATTCGCCTTGTTCGTTGCCATAATCACCGGAAGCAGGTCCTGTCTGCAGGGCGCCAGTCGCTCAAACAGTCCTCGACGCTTCGCGTCTGTGGAACTCGCTTTGTGGCATCCCTGCAGCCCTCCCCGCTTCGTGCGATCTTTACCATTTTAACACTGAAGGGCAGAGTGAAAAATCACTCTGCCCTTCATATAACTAAGCTTCAGTCTTATTTATATCAGTCTTTCTTTTTGCCGAATCTCTTTGCACCGGCAAAACCGAGTCCTCCGATAGCTGCAATACCGCATACTACGATGGCGCCTACCAGAATACCTCTGTGTGAAGATGTTGCAGCTGTGGGAACAGCGTCATCAACTATTGCCTCACTTACAGGTTCGGAAACTGCTTCTTCCTCTGCCTGTGCTTCATCCTCTGTGACAAATTCCTCTGTCAAAGCCTCATCTGCTGCCTCATCGATAACTTCTTCCGGAGCGCTGTCCGCAAGAGGTGCAGCATCATCGGTTATGACAGTTCGTCTGGTTGCGGGAAGTCTTCTCACAATGCTTCTGATGATATTTCTTGCAGTCTCAACCACATTTGTGATGGTCTGCTTGATCACATTTACAATGGTGTGAATGATACCGCCGGACTGAGAATTGTGTGATCCGCTTCCTGAACCGTTACCGGGCTTGGTCTCTTCTTCATCATCCTTCTCTTCATCTGCGGGTGTGGTATCATCACCGTCTGAAACTGTTGCATCGCCATCAGATACAGTTGCATCGCCGTCTGATACTGTGTCATCTCCGTCAGAAACAGTTGCATCGCCGTCTGATACTGTGTCATCTCCGTCCTCTACAGGCTCTTCGTCCCCACCGGAAACTGCTTTTACATCAATGTAATCATAATTTAACCAGTCGCCTGAATATGTACCTGCAAGTACAAGTCTGTTGTAACCGGCTACAAGTTCAACCGTAAATGCAGCCGTTACCATGTGATCCCATGAGTAACCTGCGTTTTCAAGCACGAATGTCTCGCTTGCGGCACCGTTTAACTCATATACACATGTCATATCCGCACCGTTACCGTTTCCTGCAACAGTGATGGTATATTCTCCGGCCTCTTTTACAAAGATGCTGTAATCGATGTAATTCATTGTGGTACCGAGGATCTCGCTGCCTTCAAGGTAATCATATGTGGCACCCATTCCGCCAACACCGTTATTATTTGCAAGTCCGGAATAGAATCCCTGATGCTCTGCTGAAGGAGTATTTGCTGACTTACAGTTAAAGTCCTCAGCCTCGTATCTTTCCGAACCGTCTTCAAGAACAGTCACAGGTGCGTTTGCCACATCAACATAGTCAATGTTCATCCAACCGCCGCCGAGTGCCCCTGAAAGAGCAAGAGTATTGTCGCCTGCCTTAAGTTCAAGCTCGAGGTTGATCTCGTGCATCACATCCCAGTTGTGTGTATCAAGAACTGCGGGTACTGCCAAAGTAACAACATCGCCGTCGTTAACCTTGTATACCATCTCCTTGTCATCATCACCGTTGTAACCGATGTGGAATCTGTAGGTTCCGTCAAATGGAGCATTGATGGTAAATACTGCGTGAGGAATATTGGACAGATCATCCTCAACCTCTGATGCCTTAACGTCATCTGTTGAAAGCCTTGAGATAGCTCCAAGGTATGAGTAGAAGCTCTGCTCTTCAGTAGAACCACCGTTTACAAGCTCGGCATCTGCCTCGCCCTCAAGTCTGGTCCATCCGCTGATAGCGGGTACTCTCTCGATAACCTCGCCTTCCTGTGTATCGGAGTAAACCACATCGATATAATCGTAGTTGATCCAGTCTCCGTTGTAAGCACCTGAGATGATCACCTGATTATATCCCTTGTTCAAATATACGTGGATCGTCTGGTATACCAGATGATTCCATGACTGACCTGCATTGTAGAGATAGAAATTCTCGCTGGGCTTATCATTTACCTGGTAAGCACAGGTCATATCAGCGCCGTTACCGATAGCATCAACAGTGATATCATAGTAACCTTCTTTTTCTGCAAATACGCTGTAATCTACATAACGAAGCTTTGATGAGAGAATGTCATCACCGATGGTGAACTTAACATTTGTACTCATTCCTCCGCGTCCGTTTAATTCCTCGATACCTGAGTAGAAATCCTGATGCTGGAAGTCCTCACCTGAAACTGAAGTGTGGCTTTCCATCTCATATCTCTCAACACCGTTTTCATCGATAAATACCGGATAATTTGAAACATCCACATAGTCGATGTTCATCCAGCCGCCGCCCAATGCTCCTGAGAAGTAGATAGTGTTTTCACCCTCTTCAAGTTCAAGGGTTACAAGCACTTCATGCATTACATCCCAGTTGTGGGTTGAAAGAACTGCGGGTACGGAAACTTCTTTTACTTCTCCGTCTCCAACCTTAACTGCCATCACCTTGTCATCATCACCGTTATAACCGATTAAGAATCTGTAGGTACCTGCAGCGATGGCATTGTATGTAAGTGTTGCATATTTGATATTTGACCAGTCGGAAGCGATATCTGATACATGAACATTACTGTCGCTCATTCCGCTGATAGCAGAACCGAATGAGAAGAAAGACTGCTCCTCAAGGCCTGCGCCGTTAAATCTCTTTAATCCGACCTCGCCCTCATATCTGGTGAAACCACTGATCGCCTTGGGCATCTCAACGATCTCGATCTCAGATCCTTTAAGAACTACATCGATATAGTCGTTGTTTGCCCAGTCATCGGAGTTTCCGATGGTTCCTGAGATAAAGATTGTGTTAAAGCCTTTTGTAAGTTCTACTTCAAAGGCAGCCTTCATTGCGCTTGACCAGCCTGAAGCATCAACAGTGAGTGTCTTGTTCTCGCCGTCATTTACTCTGTAAGCTACGGTCATTCCCTCTTTTGAGTTTCCGTCATAACCAAAGTAAACTGTGTATGTACCGTCTTTTTCAGCATAAACGGTATATTCTGTATGTCTTACATTTGACCAGTCTGCGTTGAACTGAGCAAGCTCGATATCCTGATTGAGACCGCCTCTTGCCTGTCCGTTTGAATAGTGTGAACCGCCTGATGTCTCATAACCTGTTGCAAAGAAGTACTCTCCCTCATATCTGGAAGCACCGTTTGCCTGAGTTACCACAGGATAGTCACTTAAATATACACAGTCAAGATTGATCCATCCGCCGTTCATGGTACCGGATACCTTGATGGTATTGTCGCCGGCCTTAAGATTTACGGATACGGCTCTTGTATGCATCTTATCCCATGCATGAGAAGGATCCACTGCAGGAACGGAAAGCTCTTTTGCTTCCTCATCTCCGACTCTTACGAGAACTGTCTTGTCATCGTCTCCGTTGTAGCAGATCACAAGTGTGTACTCGCCTGCTTTTTCTACATTTACATTGTAATCAACATATTTGATTCCTGACCAGTCACCCAGATCATCATCTGCATTCTGGCTGTTTTCCATCTGGCCTGCAGCAATTCCGTCGCTGTAGAATCCCTGTCTGTCCACTGCACCGCCGTGGATATTTTCTTCAAGGGTCTCATACTTTGTCCAGCCTGTGCTGCGTCCAAGATCTGCCTCATTGTAAAGACTTCCGTCAGCTGCTGCCCTCAACTGGAATGTGGTCTGACCGAGGGTTGTCTGGCTGTTTGCATAAATCGCACCGCTCTCTTTATCCTGTGCCACATAGAGTCCGGTAGTGCTGGACTTAAGCGCAAGTGCCATGGGCGCGATCTTTGAGAGAAGGAATTTCTCTGCATTCTCTGCACTTTCAGCATCTGCCACAAGGCTCTTTGTCTCCGCATCCACTCTTAAATATTTTCCTGTGGAAGCATCCTTTAATGCAACCTTTCCGCTGTTTGATTCAATGAAGAATCCGTTTACAGCGCTACCTGCTACTGCCTTTCCGTCAGAAACACCGAGGATATCCTGAGTGTTTGTAAACTGGAAGTAATACTCTTTTGAAGCATCGATTGCTTCTGAACTTGCTCCGAGAGTTGACTCATACACTTCAGCTCTTGCCCATTTTTCCACAACGGGTGCAAGTTCTGAGTTGATGGAGCCAAGATCTGTTGAAACCTTACTCCATGCATCCTTGATCTGTTCAAAAGAAGATGTCTCAAGGTTGATTCCGTTGTCCATGGATACGGGATGGTGGTAGATACCCCACATTCCGTAATAATCGATGGTCTTGTATGTCCAAGTGGTCCAGTTGAGACCTGCGGTGGTCATAAGTTCAAGACCCTGATCCCATGCTGAAGGATTGTTAAAGAAGCAGAACTCGCCCATGTAGCTTGGAACATCATAGTCCGCATTCTTGATATTGTTCAACTTGCTTGACATGCTGCTGATCTGCTGACCTGCCTCATTGTCATAGTCACCGTAATTGTAATTGTGATATTCATACATTACGTTTGACCAGTCATAAACAGCAGGATTGGGAAGATCCACGGGATCCCATGTTGCTTCCATGATGACTACATGGTCATCACCGTTTTCTCTGATCCTGTCATATGCCTTGTCATATACATCCCAAAGCATGTCATGGAGTGCATCCGCACCGAGACCGTTGGGTGAATTGTATCTGTATGTACAGTAGGGCTCGTTCAAAAGGTCGTAACCTGCTACTGCAGCATTGTTTTTATATCTCTCTGAGATCACATCGATCATGTCATAGAAAAGTTCCTGATTGGCAAGAGCATTTGAACCAAACCAAAACTCTGATGCCGTAACCTTGTCATCTTCTCCATCCACACCTGAGTGATCGGAACCGTTCTGTGAACCGGGAGCTCCGTGGAAATCAAGTACAACATAGAGACCGTATTTTGCAGCATTCTCCACAAACCAGTCCATTCTCTCAAATGCCTTTGCATAAGGATCCTGTGCACTTGCGTCATATCCGTACCAGTTTCCCGAAGCATCTGCGAGATTTCTCCACCAGAATGGAAGTCTTACCGTGTTAAGACCAAGATCAGCGATATTCTTGAAATCCTGCTCTGTCCAGTATGCTGTCTCGTATACATCCAAAAGCTCGTACATTTTCTCTGTGCCAAACTTTCCTTCGAGATACTCCATAATGGTCTTCTGATCTTTTACATTTGCGCTGGCTGCCGTGGGAGTCATCCAGAACTCCTGAACCAGATATCCGCCCGCGTTGGTACCACGTAAATTTACGATGGCTCCGTTTGCATTTTTCAGATTTCTGCCATCAGCCTTAAGAAAATCAGCGTCTGTGATGGGGCTGTAAGTTTTTTCTGCCTCATTCTCGCTGACTGTCGCCTCAGGAATATCCTCTGCGACCTCTTCGCTCTCTGTGTCTGCAGGAACAACAGCTGTAACTTCCCCATTATCCCCTGAGCTTACGAGAACTTCATCTGTAGCTTCCTCTTCGGTGTCTCCACCGGATACTGAGCTTAAGATGCTTTCTTCCGCGGCATTTGTCTCAGCGAATGCACTGACAGGCATAAATGTCACCGTCATTGTCACTGACAACAAAAGAGCCACGATTCTCATTGCTTTTTTGAAGCTTTTCATCTCTACCTTCCTCCTATAAATAAAATTTACCTCAAGATGTAAAACGTTTTTATTTTTTCGTTTTAAAAAAGACGAAACTACGCATCGCCTCAAACTTAATCTAAAAACGTTTTTATTAATATAAAACTATCACCCAATTATTCAAAAAACAATGTTTTTATTCATTTCTAGCAAAAGGAACAAAAAATCACTTTGACAAGTCCTAAAGTACCGATTTACCTTTGTGCAATTTTAATAATAACGCCCGGCCGAAATTAAATTTTATTGAATTAAATCTTATACAAGTTATATAATGGAGATGAAATAAATAATGGCGAGGTGCAAAACATGCAATATAGAAAAGACAAATACGGAAACGAGATTTCCGTTCTGGGTTACGGATGCATGCGTTTTTCTCAGACCGCAGGCATCGTGGATGTAAACAAAGCCGAAAAGGAGATACTCTCCGCTATCGAGGGCGGTATCAACTATTTTGACACGGCTTATATCTATCCGGGAAGCGAGGCTGCCCTTGGCGAGATCTTAAGCAGAAACTCCCTCAGAGACAAGGTAAAGATTGCCACAAAGCTTCCTCATTACATGTTAAAAAAGCCCGAGGACATGGACAAATATTTTTCGGAGCAGCTCTCCAGGTTAAAGACAGACCATGTGGACTACTATCTGATGCATATGCTGACGGACATAAAGACCTGGAACCGCTTAAAGGATATGGGCATCCTCTCCTGGCTTGAAGAAAAGAAAAAAAGCGGAGCCATCGGCCAGATCGGTTTCTCCTATCACGGAAACTCCGACATGTTCTGTGAGCTCATAGACGATTACGACTGGGACTTTTGCCAAATCCAGTACAATTACCTGGATGAAAACTCTCAGGCTGGTAAGACCGGTCTTCACCATGCGGCATCAAAGGGTATCCCCGTTGTCATCATGGAGCCTCTTCGCGGCGGAAAGCTCGTAAACAACCTTCCAAAGGAGGCCATAAGCCTCTTTGAAAATTATTCGGTAAAAAGAAGCCCTGCGGAATGGGCCCTCAGATGGCTGTGGAATCAGCCCGAAGTAACCTGCGTTCTCTCCGGAATGAACTCCATGGAGATGGTGGATGAGAATATGAGGATCGCTTCAAACGCTCCCGTTGGGAATCTGAGCGACGATGACCTGGAACTCCTTGCAAAGATCGTTAAAGCCATCAATCAAAGCATGCGCGTAGGATGTACCGGCTGCAGATACTGTATGCCCTGCCCCAAAAACGTGGATATCCCCGGAACCTTTGCAGCATACAACAGACAGGCTTCCGACGGAAAGCTTACTGCTCTCAGAGAATACTTTATGTGCACGGGCCTCAGAAAAGATTACACCGGTCCCGGAAACTGCATAGAGTGCGGCAAGTGCGAACAGCACTGTCCTCAGCACATAGAGATCAGAAAAGAGTTAAAGAATGCCAAGAGATCCCTGGAAGGACCCGTCTACAGATTAGTCAGAAAGGTTGCTCCTTTTATACTCAAATATTGATCTGAACCGGATACTCTTCATTAACAAAAATTTATTACAAAATTGATAATCTCTCCCTTATACACGGGCTTTATCCTGTATATTTATTAGGACTTACAAAACTTATGTATTTTAATACAATATTTTGTGGTCAGCTATTAAGTTTTGCAGGAAATCTGTCGAAATATAGTTCGAGTATAAATAAAGGGGGAGATTTTTTTTGGAAATATCACGCATTTATTCCGCAAATAATGCATATTCTATCAATGCTTCCAAGTATTCATCAGAAGAAACAGCCAAAAATATCTCAGAGAAAAACGAATCCGGAGTCACCCTGGAGATTTCACAGGAAGCAGGAAAACTTGCAAAAATCAACGCGGTGCTCATGAAAGTAACAAAACTGTCCGTAAAAGCCGCAGACAATTCCATTTCTTCCGACGACCGTCTTGCCATCGAGGATGAGATCTCAAAGCTTATCACCAAGATTGACAAGATAAACGACGGCAAGGATGTGGTGCTGCAGGATCTCGACAACATGATCCTTGGAGCAAACGGCGCTCCCATCAGCACACCCAATATGAACATGGTTAGCGGTGAAGTCTTAAGTGCAAGCAAGGCAGTTGCCGAAAAGATTGCCGAGTACAAGGTTTTCGATCAGGCAAAAAAAGTTGATTCACCGACTTTCGTCAATAAATCAACTTCACCTTTTTCTTTGGATATAGCCATTTAATGATTATGATCAATAATTGCATTGACCGTTTTTCCGTCTGATGCAATCATCACACAAGGGGCCTCTTCCTCTGTAGGATCTGTCCCCGTAAAAACATCTGTAAAGAACACTTTTTTGCGGAAGGAAACAATATCCTTCCGCTGTTTTTATGTCTATCTTTTCAAATCTTTTTATCTCATTTCCGATTTCGTCAAAGTCAAGTCCCTCATCACCCCAAAATGCATAATTTGAAATGATCTTTCCGGACTTTTCCTCGATGATACCGTTTATTGCATCATACCCCAAAAACATAAGGTATGATACGATATTCTCACACAGAAGCTGCCTTTTTACCTGACCTTTCCCAGACAAATCCTCTATGACTTTGTCAATGTTTTCTCCCAGGGAATAGGCCACGTCCGCATGATCTTCCTCCAGTATGACTTCCGCATAGTCCCTGTTCATAATGGCATTTGAAACGGTCTTTAGCATCATCTTTATCTCGGAGGAATCCTTTATGTCATAATTAAATCTCGTCATCAGATCCGCCACAAAATCCTCATCCGCAAGATTTGCCGTACAGACCCTGAAAAAAAGCCTCCTCATCACATATTCCTCTTAAGGATTTCCATTATCTTTTCGTAATTTTCGGGCTTATGAGGGAAAGTGCAGTCCAGGCAGCTCTTTATCTGTTTTCCTCCGGATTCTATCATCCTGTAATTTCCCGGACACCTTTCCAGCCTGTACATGGGACAATAGCAAAACAGGCAATTAAGTTCCTCAAGTCCCTTGTGGCAGGGAAAATACTCGCAGTCTCTGTTTTCAAAAAATTTGTAAGAGTTTTTTGTCTCTGCCAAGTCGACTCCTCCTAAAACCATCAGATCATGGTTCTCACAAGCTTAGGCTTGTAATTCTCATTTTCAAGGGCTTTCAATATCTGCTCCTTGTGCTGTGTTCCGAAGCTCTCAAGTGTGATCCTGAGTTCCACTGCCGCATTTCTGTTTGTGGTCACGAACTGATTGTGCTCAAGCTTGATAACATTACCCTGCTCTCTTGCGATGGTTGCCGCAACCTTTGACAGCTCGCCCGGCTTGTCGGGAAGAAGAACTGATACTGTAAAAATCCTGTCTCTGAAGATCAGTCCCTGCTGAACCACTGAGGACATGGTGATCACATCCATGTTTCCTCCTGACAGAATGGATACGATCTTTTTGTCCTTTACATCAAGGTGCTTTAATGCTGCCACAGTAAGGAGTCCTGAGTTTTCTACCACCATCTTGTGGTTTTCAACCATATCCAGGAATGCCACGATAAGCTCGTCATCCTCGACCGTTATGATATCATCCAGGTTTTCCTTTAAGTAAGGGAAAATATTGGCGCCGGGAGTTTTTACTGCGGTACCGTCCGCAATGGTATTTACGGAAGGAAGTGTGGTTACTTTTCCGTTTTTTAATGAAACCTGCATACAGTTTGCTCCCGCAGGCTCAACTCCTATGACCTTGATATTGGGATTTAAGAGCTTTGCAAGAGTTGATACTCCTGTTGCAAGTCCGCCTCCTCCAATGGGTACCAGGATGTATTCCACCAAAGGAAGCTCCTTGAAGATTTCCATGGCGATGGAGCCCTGACCTGTTGCTACCGCAGGATCGTCAAAGGGATGGATGAAAGTATATCCGTGCTCCTCCGCCAGCTCATAAGCCTTTGCACATGCCTCATCATAGACATCGCCCCAGAGGATAACATCCGCGCCATAGCTCTTTGTGCGGTTTACTTTTATGAGGGGTGTGGTGGTTGGCATTACGATGGTGGCCTTGCATCCGTAGCACTTTGCCGCATAGGCTACGCCCTGGGCATGGTTTCCTGCAGAGGCTGTGATAAGCCCCTTCTCGCGCTCCTCATCTGTCAGTGTACTTATCTTGTAATAGGCACCTCTAACTTTGTAGGCACCTGTAAACTGCATATTTTCCGGCTTTAAATAAATCTTATTTCCGGTCTGAGCACTGAAAAAATCACTGTATACCAGCTTTGTCTCAAGGGTTACCTCTTTTACTTTTTCACTTGCTTCTTCAAATTTATCTAATGTGAGCATAACTACCTCCACGAAAAAACTATTGCTATTATCTTAAACAATAATTCACCCTTTTGCAACACTACAGTGGCAAAAGGGTGAATCATTATTATTTATGGATAGAATTTGTCCTCTTAGAGAGTTGATGTGGTGATGGCTGTATCTCTTCTGCCGCTCTCTCCCACAGGTGTGTAACCGTACATGAATGAGAGTGAGGTTCCTGAGCCTATCTTATAGGAAGTGGTGTATGTATAACGACCTGTTGATGCGTTATCAAGGGTCATCACTGCACCTGCCATCATGTAAAGCTGAGGATTAACAAGGTTTGTTCCCCAGAATACGAGAGGTGCTGCCTCATTTACATTTGCATAGATATAAAAAGTAACTGTTCCGTCACTGTTTCTGATATATCCGTACTCGCCTTCGCTTACAGCCGGTGCTGTTGCTGCTGCCTCTTCTCTCTGAGGATATGAGATTGAAGAAACAGGTGTTGACATAACCGCTGTATCCATTCTGCCCCATGCACCCACGGGAGTGAAGCTGAAGAGGAAGTTGATCACATCACCGTTTCCGAAGGTCTGCTGGGTTGTGTAAGAAAATACATTCTCTCCCAGTGACTCATCCTTTGTGAGGAAAAGTCCTCCGAGGTTCCAGAGCTTAGGATCATTTATATTGCTTCCCCAATAGAGCATAGGTCCAAAGGAAGTATCCTCTGCTTTTACATAGAATGTAAGGGTTCCGTCCTGGTTTTTGAAAATACCGTACTCATTGTCAAGGATGATGGCACCGTTTCCTGTTACAGGTGTTGTACCTGTCTGACCTTCGTCTGAACCGCCCTGTGAAGGAGTCTCTTGTGAAGGAGTCTCATCTACAGGTCCGTTATCAACAGGTGCTTCTGTATTTGCGTTTGCCTCTGCAACATTTAATGTCACACCGGGAGCATCCATTCTGCCGAAGCTTCCAAGAGGTGTGTAGCTCAAAATATATGAGATATTATCTGTATCTGAGTATGAGCCGGGTGTTGTATATGAGAAATAATTCTCGCCAAACTCACTGTTAAGTGTC
>JAGDCK010000176.1 GCA_017958585.1 Lachnospiraceae bacterium | reverse complement strand
TCAGAAGGCTGTTGCCCTTTGCAATATCACTTCCGAGATCAAAAAGCATGCAAAGCAGCCTGTTATCATGAAGCTTTCTCCCAATGTCACGGACATTACGGAGATGGCCCGTGCCGCAGAGGCAGCAGGCAGTGATGCACTTTCGCTTATAAATACCATCACCGGAATGAAGATAGATATCAACAGGCGTAAATTTGCTCTGGCAAACAAAACCGGCGGTATGAGCGGCCCTGCCATAAAGCCCATCGCAGTGCGCATGGTTTATCAGGTTCACAATGCGGTAAAGATCCCCATTATCGGTATGGGTGGAATTGCAAATGCGGAGGACGCCATTGAATTTATGATGGCCGGCGCCAGCGCAGTGAGTGTGGGAGCTATGAATTTCGTGGATCCCTATGTCACGGAAAAGATCGTCACCGGAATAGAAGGTTTTTGCGCAAAAAATAATATTGAGAACATAACCGATATCATCGGATGTGTGGAATAATACAGATAAAATTGGAAGCACCCCAGCCCGTATTGGAAACAGGTTGGGGTACTTTGGGGTTTGGTTATTTATGGGAAGGTCTAGTAATCTAGTGTTATGCCGTTGTCCTCGGCAAGTTTTTTGAATTTTTCAGTGACTGCATCAAAGGTCTTTCCGGAAATCTCGGGGAGCTCTCCGCCCCAGGCTTTCTTTGCCTGATCGAAGCCTTTCTTGAATGCGTCATACATTTCCTGGATCTTGTCAGGGTCACCGCCTGTTATGGCTGTTGCAAATTGGAGGATCCTGTCGGAAGTCTGTTTTACTCCCCAGAAGCCATCCTCTGATATATCCTTTTGTGCCTGGGCTCTGGTGGCTTCATCCACGGTGAATTTTCCGGAGGCCAGGACTCTGAGATAGTCTTCCTCTGATGAAAATACTCCGGCCTGTCCGAGAATGGCTTTCTCTACCAGGTTTCGAAGCTGCATTGCCCTTGCATCAGCATCGCTCTTTAATTTGGCTATGAGTTCTGCATTGGGTGAGTAGGTCTTTTTCTCCACTACATTTTCTTTTGATGCTTCATATATAACGCCGTTGTCTTTAGCGGTGGATTCTATGGCTTTCTTTTCTGTTTTTGTGGTCTCAGCTTTGTAGCTGTAGGCATTCTGCTGAGCCGATGTAATTCCGTTTACATTCATGGCTTTTCCCTCTCTTAAAAAATGGTAATGAAACGATCTTCCTTGATCTATCTTTGTTATCGACCGAAAGTTTATAAAACTTTAGTATTTTTTGAAAAAAGATTCGTTGATAAATAATGTAAAGCTATGTTACAATGATTTCCGCAAGCGTTTACGCATTATTAGGAGGAAATATCATTGAGTACAGGTGTAATAGTATTAATAGTTGTAACTGTTATTTTGGCAGTGGCAATTGGTCTTTTATATTTTTTCGGAAAGAAAGCACAGAAGAGACAGGAGGAACAGCAGGAACTCCTTCAGGCAAACAAGCAGACAGTGTCAATGCTTATAATTGACAAGAAAAAGATGAAGATCAGAGAGTCGGGACTTCCCCAGATGGTGATCGATCAGACCCCCAAGGCTATGAGAGGTCAGAAGGTACCCATCATAAAGGCAAAGATCGGTCCTCAGATCATGTCTCTTATCTGCGATGACAAGATCTTTGATTCCGTTCCCGTAAAAAAGGAAGTTAAAGCTTCAGTCAGCGGAATCTATGTTCTTGATGTAAAGGGACTTCACGGAAAGAACGAATCCAAGGAACCCGAGAAAAAGAAGAGTATCTGGAAACAGGCTCTTGAGAAGGCGCAGGAAAAAGCCGGAGCAAAACCTATCAAATAATACAAAGCGCATCGCCAAAGCGATGCGCCTCAGAGTGTAGACAAAGTGTCGCGGCTCAAGCCGCGAACTGTTGT
>JAGDCK010000175.1 GCA_017958585.1 Lachnospiraceae bacterium | reverse complement strand
GATAGGTTTTGACGAAGTCGTAGAGATAGACTTTTGTCGTCAGGCGCTTATTTATGAAGGGAGGCAACAAATGAAAGTCGTGATCTTGGCCGGCGGCCGTGGAACAAGAATAAGCGAGGAAAGTCAGATCAAACCCAAACCGATGGTGGAACTTGATGGGAATCCCATACTTTGGCACATTATGAAAATATACTCATATTATGGGTATAATGAATTTATCATTTGCTGTGGTTATAAGGGCTATATGATAAAGGAGTATTTTTATGATTATTATATGCATCGCTCTGATATCACATTTGATTTTTCAAACAACAATAATATGATTATCCATAATAATGTTGCGGAACCATGGAAAGTTACCGTGGTAGATACGGGACTTAATGCCCAAACAGGTGCCCGTATAAAGCGGATTCAAAAATACCTTGATGATGAGCCGTTTATGCTTACATACGGAGACGGCGTTTCGGACATAGATATTAAAGCGTTGGTCAAATTTCATAAGGATCATGGTAAGACCATTACAATGACTGCTATACAGCCGGGTGGAAGGTTCGGCGTCATGGATATAGGCGACGATGACAAAGTCAACCGCTTTACGGAGAAAAACAAAGAAGATGGTGGCTGGGTTAATGGTGGATTTATGGTTTTGGATCAGAGGATTTTTGATTCCCTGGCTGACGATCCGGATTTGATCTTTGAACGTGCACCACTTGAGAAGGCAGCTCGTGAGGGGGAATTGGTTGCTTATAAACACAGTGGTTTCTGGCAGTGCATGGATACACTGAGAGATAGGATCATGCTTGAAGAACTTATTGAAAACAAAAGGGCGCCATGGATGAAATGGGATCCTGACCAAAATGCCGGAAGATTATGAGAAGAAAAGGTGCGATAATGTTTGAGGTTAAAGAGAGTTATCTCAAAGGAGCTTATTTTATCAAAACGAACCGGTCTTGCGATACACGGGGGAGTTTTTTAAAGGTTTATGAAAAACAGCGGTTTTTGGAAGCGGGACTTGATTTTTCATTAAGCGAGACTTTTTTCTCTGTTTCACATAAGAATGTACTGCGAGGAATGCATTTTCAAATGAATAACCCTCAGATAAAACTGGTGAGTGTTCTTGTGGGACGGGTAAAGGATGTCATTGTCGATCTGAGAAAAGACAGTGAGACATATGGAAAGTGGGATATGGTTGAGCTGAGTGGAGACAATGGAGTATCCTTGTTTATTCCGAGAGGTTTTGCACATGGTTTTTTGACACTGGAAGAAAATTCACTTATGCTTTATGAGTGCGACGGAGCATATGATAAGGAAAGCGACACCGGGATAAGGTTTGACGATCCGGACCTGGCTATCGACTGGAGGATTGACGATCCGGGCAAGCTTGTTATTTCGGACAGAGACAGAAATCTTATGACATTTAGTGAATATAAGGATAGGGCTGAATATGGGAAAGATAATCGAGATTGATACATCTAACGTGAAACAACTTGAGGCTGATAACTCCATATTTAAAACCAGGGAGAATTTTGCCGAATCTTGTGATAATGGCAGTGAGGTGACAATAATAATACAGGCTTACAATGGTCTTCAGAAGACAAAGAACTGCGTTGAGAGTCTGTTAAGATATACTGACGATGTAGATTATGATCTGTGGCTTATTGATAACGGTTCTACGGATGGGACATATGAATACTTTAAATCGGTCCCTTACGAAAAGAAGAACATTTTGCATTTAAGTGAAAACAGGGGTTCACCGCTTCCCTGGGCATATCTCGATCTGGGAATGGTGTCGAAATACATGTGCCTTGTAAATAATGATCTTGTGCTCACAAAAAACTGGCTGAGAAATATGATAAAGATAATGGAGTCAGACCAACGGATCGGCTTGGTGAATCCAATGTCCTCAAATGCCCCCAACTATCAAGACCCGAGGCTTGAGTTTTCGGATTCTGATGACATGCAGGAAAAAGCCGCAGACTTTAATGTATCCGACCCCACAAAGTGGCAGGAGAGGCTAAGGATAATTACGTTGGGGACGCTGTTTAGAAAGGAATGCCTGTATGCGATCGGCTTTCCTTTGTTTGATGTGGGATTTGCACACAACTTTGGTGATGACGATGTTGCGTTTAGAGTGAGACGTGCAGGCTACAAGGTTATCCTTGCCGGAGATACATGGATTCACCATGATGATGAAAAAATGTCCGGAGTAACACCTGAGAAAGCGGCAGAGATCCAAAAGGATCTGAACCTGGGCAGGGAAAATTTTAAAGAAAAGTATTTCGGGATAGACGCATGGTATGATGTGGGGGAGTTTGCTCCCGAATATGTCAACGCGCTGCGGCGTGTTGAAGGGGAAACGAAAGTACTTGGAATAGATGTTTTGTGTGGAACAGCACTTCTTGATGTTAAAAACGGATTGCGGCAGTTAAACGTTTTTAATGCTGAGTGCTACGCTTATACGACTGACGCAAGATACTTGATCGACTTGCAGACCATCTGCGGAAGATCCAACGTCTTGTCAGGAAATATCACCGGGTTCAGTGAGAATTATAAACCAAGCACATTTACTCATGTTGTAATGGGAAGAGATTTTAATACATATCCTGACCCGTTTAAGACAATAGAGGCTGCTGAGAGGCTTCTTGTACCTGATGGACAGTTGTTTTTTGGAATGTATAATACTGTAAATTTCGTGAATTTCGCGAATGCGCTTGGGAGAACAGATTCACGAAACCCGGTACATGCCTTGAATTATTCCATAGAGGAGGTCGTGGAGCACTTTAAGAAAAGGGGATATGACATCAGGTTTCTGGGCGCAAGGCAATTTGCTGACGGAAAGTATCTTGTAAAGGAGATCACGGATATCGTTCGCCTGGCAATAGAAAAGCTTCCTATCAGGGACAAGGATGAGGCCTTGTACAGACTGTTTTCCGAGCGTTATCTGTTCGCTGTCGCAAAAAGAAGATAATGTCGTTGCTTTGGAATGTTTATAAATACTTCAATTTATTTTATAGTTTGTTAATGGAAAAAAGCTAAAGTAGGATGTATAATCGCCGATATAAAAGGTACAAGGGCAGTGCCCCCAAGATTTCAGATAATTATTCCGGGTGAAGCCTAGGTCGTCCGGATAGTTATAAAAACAACAAATTAACAAACGTGGCTCCGAAAGGATTCGGGGCGCTCAAGGATCCATAGTGGACCTTGTACACATACCAAGGAGGTAAAAATTATGGCAATGGTAGTACAGCACAACTTAAAGGCAATGAATACCAACAGACAGCTTGGTATTTCTACGAACGCTCTTTCCAAATCAACCGAGAAGCTTTCATCCGGTTACAGAATCAACAGGGCTGCAGATGACGCAGCGGGCTTGGCAATATCTGAAAAGATGAGAAGCCAGATCAGAGGCCTCAACCAGGCTTCTTCGAACTCTCAGGATGGTATCTCCATGATCCAGACAGCTGAGGGTGCTCTTCAGGAATCCCACAGCATTTTACAGAGAATGAGAGAACTTGCTGTTCAGGCAGCAAACGG
>JAGDCK010000174.1 GCA_017958585.1 Lachnospiraceae bacterium | reverse complement strand
AACTCTGCATATGTGGGAAGCATTCTCTTTGTCACAAAGCCTAAGAGTTCTCCGTCGGAAATAACCGCAGCCACGTTGTATAATCTGCCGTCCTTTTCAAGCGGAAGACCCACAAAAACCAGGGAATCGTGGCCGGAAGTTGCCTTTATGACCTTCACGAGACCCTCCGAGGCTTTTTTAAGCAAAAGAGGCTGCAAAAAAAGATCGTTACAGGTATATCCCGTCAGAACAAGCTCGGGAAACACTATGATCTTACTCTTGTTCTCATAAGCTTTTTTCAGATCCTCTATAACGCTCTCCGTGTTAAAAACAGGATCGGCAACTTTTATCTTTGGCGTCATGGCCGCTACTTTTATAAAACCGTCTCTCATAATCTTTCCTCGTCCCTTCGAAAATAAACCCTTGAAGCCTGTATCTATTTTGCTTTTTCCACAAGGCCCACCAGGTCCTCTGTGGTAAATTTATAGCTCTTGTCGCAGAAATGGCACTCCACGGTGATACCTTCATTGTCATCTATCATCTGCTGAAGATCCTTTTGCCCGATGCTGATAAGCGCTTTCTCCACCCTGCTTCTGCTGCAGTCGCATTTATAACGGGTAGGCATGGTCTCGTTGAATTTGATATCAAATCCTTCAAGCACAAGCTTTAACATCTCCTCGGGGCTGTTGCCCTCATCAAGCATGGTGGTCACACTCTTTATCTTCTTTAAATTCTCCTCCAGCTTGTCGATAACCGCATCATCTGCAAAAGGCATAAGCTGAATGATAAATCCCCCTGCCTGTCTGACGGTATTGTTTTTCTCCATCAAAACACCCAGACCCACGCAGGAAGGAACCTGCTCGCTGGTGGCAAAATAATATGTGAGGTCTTCTGCGATCTCTCCTGTCTGAAGTTCCACCTGACCCACATAGGGATCCTTTAATCCCATATCCTTAATGACACTGAGCATACCGAGGCCCAAGGCACCGCCGACGTCTAACTTTCCTATGGCATTTGGAGGAAGCATCACGTCAGGGACAACTGCATATCCCTTTACCTCCGCCTTTGAATTTGCAGTGACGGTAAGTCCCTTTGCCGGGCCTTCCGACTTTATCTGCAGTGTCAATATATCCTTTTCGCCCTTTAACATTGCGCCCATCATGGCTCCTGCGGTCAAAAGTCTTCCCAGGGCCGCAGTTATTATGGGACTTGTGTTGTGGGCTCTTCTTGCCTCCTCAACGGTCTCCTTTGTGGTGCAGGCAAATGCTCTTATCTGATCATTTGCGGCAACCGCTCTGACAATATAATCATTCATAGATAATTCCTCTTTTTATTAAGCATTAACGACAAAGGTGTTGTCTGCTTCTTTTCCTTTTTTTGCCACCACCAGCACTCTTTCGCTGGTTGCGGTGACTTCTTTATCGGTGTCTGAATCCATCATGAGCACAAGGTCAAGACCGGATTTTTCAACGATCTTTTTCATGGTGGCGACGCTGTATCCCCTCTGAAGATGGGTCTCACGAAATCTTCTGAAAAGCTCCCCGTCCTCCTTTACAAAAACCGTCAGATCATATTCGTTTATCTCCTCATCCGGGTCATAGTCATTTTCCCAGATAAAGCTGCAATCCTCACGGTTTTCGGAGATGGTACTGTCTCCAATCACCTCGCGGTATTTGTAATCCGTGTTGAAATCAAATATAAAAATACCCTCGGGATAAAGATAGTTATTTACGGAAGAAAAAACATCCGTAAGCTCCTCATCCTCCAGAATATAATTCACCGAATCGCAGACGCTTACCACGGTTCCCACTGTGGAATACAGGTCAAGCTCTCTCATATCCTGGCAAAGATAGAGTATCTCCGAGCCGGATTTTTCCTTTTTTTCACAAGCGACAGAAAGCATGGACTGTGACATATCCACACCCATGCAATCAAACCCTTTTTTGTACAGCATTTCCGTCAGGGTTCCCGTTCCGCAGCCCAGATCCAGGACCAGATTTTTCTCCGAATCAAGCAGATCCTCAGAATCTCTCTCAGGCTTTGAAACCCCGTACTTTGCTATCAATTCAACTATTCTGTCACACCATTTTTCATAGGGTGTGTTGTCCATGAGCTCGTCATAGACATAGGCAAAATCGCCGTAGCTTTCAAATTCGTCCATATTTTTACCCGCTTTTATCCTGCCTCGCTAAAAGGTGCCAAAAGGCTACCAGATAAATCCCGGCAGTCGCTTTGCTCATTGTTAAAACAGGAAGCTGAGTCCTCCCAGGACTCCGAAGCTTACAAGTCCCATTATGACTCCTGCCAGGACCACACCGAGCATCACGGCAATGACGCTCTGCTTGAAATTCATGTCAAGAATACTGGCTGCAAGTGTACCTGTCCAGGCTCCCGTTCCGGGAACCGGGATACCTACAAAGAGTAAAAGGGCAAAGAAAAGGCCCTTTCCCGCTTTTTCCTGAAGTTTCTCTCCACCCTTGTGACCTTTTTCAAGACACCAGGTAAAAAACTTTCCGATGATCTTTTTATCCTTGCCCCACTCTAAAATCCTTCTTGCAAAGAAAAAGATAAAGGGCACGGGCAGCATATTTCCGATGATGGCAAGTATGTAGCAGACAGCCAGATTCAGATCATAGCCCTGCTCCATAAAAATAGCCGCATAGGGGATCGCCCCACGAAGTTCCACGAGAGGAACCATTGAAATAAAGAAAATGATCAAATAATGCAATAACATAAAATAACCTAAAATAATGCCTTTCTGATTATATTTTTAACAGCCGAGGATCTCCTCCAAAGCCTTTACCACCTTGTCCATCTCTTCGTCGGTGCCTATGGTGATCCTCAGATAATTTGCGATCCTGTCCTTGTTCCAGTGGCGGACGAAAATATTTTTCTTGCGAAGTTCATTGTAAATATGATCCGCATCCACCGTTTTGTGGCTTGCAAAGATGAAATTCGATTTGGAATCAGGGAAGGTAAATCCGAGCCTT
The DNA here is from genome assembly GCA_017958585.1 of Lachnospiraceae bacterium. Taxonomy (GTDB): domain Bacteria; phylum Bacillota; class Clostridia; order Lachnospirales; family Lachnospiraceae; genus RGIG10340. Next base: position 7,121 of record JAGDCK010000174.1, on the reverse strand, counting down.
GTAAGCTCTTTTTTGAAGCGCTCCCTGGTGTTAATTATCTTTGACAAAGTCTCTTTAAAATATCTGTCATCCTTTACTGCCTCCGCGCCAAGGATCTGGGAAGGAAGGTTCATTGTATAGGAATTAACCGAATATTTTGCGTCGTTTAAATACTTGATAAGCTTCTCTGAACCGATGCAGAATCCGATTCTGAGGCCCGCCATGGACCTGGACTTTGAAAAAGTTCTAACCACCAGGAGATTTTCGTATTTATCTGTAAAAGATAACGCGCTCTCCCCGCCAAAATCCACATATGCCTCATCCACGATAACCACAACATCGGGATTGGCCTTTATGATCTCCTCCACTTTTTCAAGAGGCTCAAAGAGACCTGTGGGAGCATTGGGATTGGGGAAGATCACTCCTCCGTTTGGAACCTTGTAATCATCTGCATCTATGGACCAGTCATCCTTTAGAGGCACCGTTTTGTAAGGGATCCTGTAAAGATTTGCCCACACGTCATAAAAAGAATATGTGACATCCGGGAATAAAATGGGCTTGTCCGAATTAAAGAATGTCAGAAAAGCCATGGCCAGAACATCATCTGATCCGACTCCCACAAAAATACGGTTTTTTGCAACTCCGTAGTACTCTGAAAGCACATCCACCAAAGGTTCCGCATTGGTATCAGGGTAAAGTCTTAATTTTTCCACATCCATCTCTTTTGCCAGATCGGTGACACCGGGGGCAGGTGGATAAGGATTCTCATTGGTATTAAGCTTCACCATATCGCTGATATCAGGCTGTTCTCCGGCAACATAAGGTATTACTTTACGGACATTGTCCTCCCATTTCATATATTAATTACCTCTTCTAATCAATCTTTTTTAACTCTTCCTCATAAACATCGGCCTGCTCTGTAATTCCCAAAGCTTTGTAAATCCTGACAAGTCCCTCCAGGGGAAGCTTCTTTGCCGCTTTTACGGACAGACAGGGCGAAGTTTCATAAGCCGCATTATAATACCAAACGCAGGCTTCATCAAGGTCTTTTGCATCCTCATAAAAAGCGCCGAGTTCGTAACAAACCTCGCTGTTTCCCTCTCCCGCTATGGATTTTGATGCATATTTTAACAGCGAAGTCACATCGCCTTTTAACCTGGCTTCTCTCACAAGGATGGCGGCAGCAACATTAAATTCATCGGAATCGGGATCCTTTGAAGAGATCATCTTTTCAAAATAGTCATGGCCAAATATCAATTCCTCAAGACTTCCGTTTAAATAAAGTTCCCTTGCATACATATCGCAGAGACGCTTCGAAAGATCCCTGCCCTCGGAGAGCATTCTTTCAAATATCTTTATATCACGACCGGAATGGTTGGACTCAGGTCTGTGATCGATCACGATGTCGCTGTCATACACAACGGGCATCGTTCGCACTGTTTCATGCACCGGCTCTATCCAGGTGAAGGTCCTTAACCGCTTAAAGAGCTTGGGCCTGTATTCCTCATCGAAATTATAAACCGTACCGTGGGTCAGCTGACCTGCATATTTCATCTGAACTATCTCTATGTCGGTATCGAGGTTTTCCTTTAATATCCTGAATTTTTCTCTGTTTTCTTCATTTAATACTTCATCCGCATCGGGGGAATAAATATATTCACATGTGGCATGGGAAAACGCGAAATTCCTTGCTGCGGAAAAATCACCGATCCACTTAAAGTCGTAGATCCTGTCGGTGTAATGCCCTGCGATCTCCTTTGTTCTGTCTGTAGAACCTGTATCCACCACTATCAGCTCATCATAAAGCCCCTCCAGCGAATCCAGGCATCTTGCCAGTATCTTTTCCTCGTTTTTTACTATCATGCATACAGAAACAGTTATCATGTTATCTTCCTCGCGTATATGAAATGACCTTTAAAAACGATCAAAATAAAGAGAGCAAAAACCTTAATATTCCTGTATAAATATAACATTCAAAATACTTAAAAGCAACAAAACAGGTATACAAAAGAAAAAGAAAAAAAGATGTACGGAATAAATGCCACGGGTTCGATCAATGCGAAGTTTTTCCCCACATTTCCTTTATAGAGCTGCCGGACTGTCAGTATCAAAAAGGAAAAAGTCATATGCATAAAGCAATATGTTAAATCCTGTTTTAAGTAAATGAAATATATCCCGCATATAAGGAATGCATGAGAATCCGCTCTTCCGTAAAACTTTGAAAATAAAGCTTCCTGCATAAGTCCGTAGACTATAATCAATGTCAGGCAAAAACAGGCCTCCCTTCCCGCAGTTTTAATCAGGCAGATAAACCGGATGCCGTAAAAAATGCAGGCCGGGAGCCATACTATTCTCTCAACCTCCTTGTGTTTAAGATCTCTTACAGATGCCACCAAAAGTGTCAGGATAAGGAGGATTACCCCCAAAGCTCTAAGTATGCTCGTAGCTGTATTTACCTCTGCCATCAGCCTACCTTAATCTCCTTCTCACCATGCCCATTAGTCTTTCAGGCAGCCCATCGCCCACAATGATCTTTTTAACGGATTCGTTTCCGACTCTGTCAACAGCCCTGAATATCATGGAAACATTCTTTGAAAATCCTCTTTTGTTTACTCTGATCACGCCTCTGTCATCTCCATATAAAATATCGGTGGTATCAAGGACCGGGTCCTTTATCTCCAAAGAAAAACTCTCCAGCCCGCTCAACTCATCTCTGGCTTCAAAGATCATTTCCCTTACGGTCTCATCTGAAAAATCTCCTTCTGCATTGTCTGTTCCAAGGAATACGGGACCTTCGCCGTCACAAATAACATGTGTTATAAAATCTATTCCGTTTGTGCTTAGTGTATTATCTTCTAAATCATTATTGTCTTTACCGAAGCCTTCTTTTTTGATGACACCAAACGTCGGATACAGATAATAGGTTTTTCCCTTACTGCCTCTGCCCGGAGAGATATGCTGATAGAATCTGACTCTTCCTGCGCTTTTTTCTCTCCTGCCTCCTGTGTTCCAAAGATCGTCAAACAGATTTTCACCAAGATTAATTCTGTAAAACTCGGTGCTTTGCAATTCTTCTTCAGAAGAATCAAACTTTGTCACAAAGGACTGGTCAGGTTTACTCGTTACAGTAGGGCTTTCTGTTTCATCTATATTTAGGACTGCCTCATTTATGTAATAATCAGGATTTTCCACGGATGAAACCCTTCCCGTCACGTTAACTTCCATATCTCCGGATACCTTAGCGTAGAGTTTTCCGGATGGATCTTCATATACATCACCTGAAACAGAAAAGGATTCCACCAAAACCTCATAGTCAATGTTTTCCTCCGGGGAGATCAGGATGTGAATGGTTTCACCCATATTTCCTGCCTTGTCAACAGGAGCCACATGGAGGAAACATGGGAAAGACGCAGGTTTAATATCTATACGTGGTCTGTTTACATAATCCGGAGTTTCTGCTGAAAGTACAGTATCTCTGTCATTTGAAACAGCATAACGGTAACCGACTACGTTAGTTATTAATTCCTGATTAAATATTTCTGCTTCTGATATTATTTTTCCTGTTCTGTCAAGGCCCTCTATCCTCCATTCATAGCCGGTCCCCCGGTCTGACGGGGTATCAAAGGAAATCGTCATGGTACCTGCCTTTTCGGATATTTTGACTGATGATACCTGTACAGCTCCCGGAGAAACTCTGTCCGGAGCAATGGCTGTAAGATGATCTGCGCTCTTCTCATGCACCGGATTTAATAGTCGAATCTGAGCATTTCCATCTCCCACATTTTCCCCGGGGAATGATTTGTAATACAGATTTTCCGTGCCGGCGTATCCCGCGCCACCGTAACCGGGCTTTGATGCGATTATCTCCCCGTCTCCGTATGCGCAGGTAAGGGCGTATGCAGTATGGGGAGTAGAGACAGTGTGGGGGCCGATTGTCACATAGGGATTTCCCATGCCGTTTCCGCAATGTGGACATGTTCCCGACTTATAGCTTCCATGACTTCCACAGTCAATGTAACCGGAAACAGCTCTGAAACTATAAGTATTTCCCGAAAAACCTCGCCCGCATCTGGAACATGTCATCCAGTTATTGGTCATTCCTGATCCGTTTGGATATGAGGTCACTTTACATACCGCACTTGTATAATAGGTAAGGCTTCTGGTAAAGCAACCTCCGTAGCCTGATGCACATGCAACTCCACCCTGGATAAATCTGCTTCCGTTATAGGTATGATTGTGAACCGTATATTCTCCTGAGTTACCTCCTACATTACCTCCTCCACCGCCTGCACCGCCATCGGCGCCGGCGCTTTTCCTGTCGCTTCGAAGCGAAGTTCCGCTTCCGCCCGGCAGCCCGTCCTGAATGCTTGTGGCGCCTCCGCCACCTGCAGCCACCAGGATCACATCCCCGTTTTCACTAAATACAACGCCGGCTGCTCCTCCGGATCCGTATTTCAGAGCCTTTCCGCCTTTATATGCAGCGTTTGGATTTGCACCGCTTCTTGCGCCCACGCAGATTTTAATTACACTTCCTTTTTTAAGGAATATGTGAGATACAGCCTTCTCTCCGGCTCCTCCTTTATGAGTCTGATAATCACCTCCGGAAGCCCCGGACAAATTGATCTCATATATACCGCTTACAGGGACTTCAAAGATTTCTTCCTTTCCGGAATAGACAAATGACTTAAAAACCTGAGTATCGTCAAGTCCGTCCGACCCAATACGCATAAATCCTTCGCCGTTTTTTCTATAAATATTGTAAAATTCTGCGCCCGAAGAATCCTCCCAAGATAAGTCCACCGCCCCCACTCCATCGAAGGCTGAATAATTGTTTGATGCCTTTAGTGAGATACTTCCCCAATGAGCATAAAGGGTCACGTCCTCGGAAATGCTTATGGTATCACCGCCGCTACCCACAAATCGTCCGCCGTCGCTTTCCGTAAACCAGCCTGTAAAACTTGATCTTTCTCCCTCCGCTATAATGCATGAAGGCAGGGTAACCTCAGCATCTTTATAAAGTGCGACCGCTCTGTCCACCGCGCCGCCCGGTCCTGTAAAATGATATATCCCGGACTCAGGATCGAATTCACCCTTGTAATCTCCAAGCTGCCATCCTGCAAATCCAAGGGCGTAGCTTTTTTCCATTATTTTGCTGTCAGTATTTGAGCCCAAAAACATGGCATTATCGTTGTTTAAATTAAATGTAGTTTTAATTTCTCTGCCAAATGCATCTTTAATTTTTACATATTCACCGTATTTTTCTTTTAACATTACAGGTGTTGTATAGAGTATACCCTCATGCTCGTAGCTGCCTTCCCCGGGGTCGATCACAAGAGTACTGTCCGTCATAACCCAGGTGGCGTAAAGGGTTATGATGCCCGGGTTATTGTCAGCATCGCTCCACAGATGTCCATCGGAATTATATTTGCAATCCGCTTCACAGAGGTTCAGGATCTCTGCCCCGTCTGCAATAAGGCCATATTCATTCAAAGAAGCTTTTGCTCCATCAGGAAGCTTTACAACCTTTCTGACAGGGCTTGTGGACCACCCTGCAAAGGTGTATCCCTTAACTCTGTAGGTGTTTTTTGCCAGATTTTTAATCGGATCGATGGCCTTTCCGTCGTGGGTCAAAGTATTGTCATACATGTGATATGAAGAATTCATGAGATATCCGGGGCTGTTTAGAGGGTCACTTCCCTCAGGATTGTTTATCCTGTAATCCACCCGGTACATATTGTTATCTACTTCCTTGCAGGTATGCGGAAAACCTGATGCCTGCTCTAAATGCCTGCAAAACGGGCACAGGGAATAGTAACTCAGATCCGCATTCCAGGTCTTTATCCCGGATACCTGAGCCTTTGAGGCGTATACAAACATTTCATTTATGATCTCTCCGCAGTCTGCACAATATGCAAACCAGCCGGAGTTGTAAGCCATTCCGCAAATGGAAGGATTAACCCTCTCCCCGAAGATCTCACTGTAGTCATTTGTATGAATGCATTGGGAGTAACTGTGATTTACCTCCCACTTCAGGACAGGGATCTCCCCTGTTCTAAGATACACATATTTATGCATCCCTTTCCCCGCAACCTTTTTATCTCCCTGATATTCTCCCACATATACCTCGGTTCCCTTTTCAAGCCAATAACTCACCTTTGCTCCAAAGGCGATATCACCGGGCATGGGTGGATTCAGGTCAGACACGTTCTGTCTGATGGTCCATGCTGTTTTATCAGGAGAAAGCGTCACTCCGGGATTCTTTGAAGCCCAGTTTTCCGGAGTGATGGCATCAGCTCTCATTTTTAAAAAAAGAGAGCAAGCGATCATAAACATTGCAAAGAGTAAGGGTTTGATCATGGGCTTTAAAGGAGGAATAAATCCGCCGGGTTTATCTTTAATTAAATTATGATTTAATCTTTTATATATAAATATCATGCTTCCTCCTTTACTCTGTCTCAATGCCGCACACAGTGCAGATCCTGATATCGTAGCTGTCCCCAAACAGATCCACACCGGTTTCCCTGCGCCATATGTGTTCCCCTTTATCCCCGCTGTATTCTATGCTCTTGAGCCCACACATACTGCATGCCGTCTCATAACTTGCAGGGGAAATACATGTAGCTTCCTGTAAAATAACACCCGTCTTTAAAAATATATGATCAATCCTGCCTGACCCTGCATAACCTGAAAATGCCCCCAGGCTACCGCATTTGGAGCATTTCAGATTTGCCACCCCCTCGCAGTAGCATGTAGGCTCCTGAAGCCATCCCGTAAAGACAGAATAGTCGTGGGCACACTCCTTTGGAGGTTCCTTCGCCGGCGCATCCTGTGGCGAAGAGGCCTGCTCTGTGCCTGTTTCATTTTTATTCGTTGTTTCATTATTATTTCCATTCACCGACCCGGTATTATCAGTTAAAGTTTTAGTATCATTCCCATCTGCAGATCCGGTATTATTTTCATTTATCGTTTTATCTTCCTGTCTTCCGCCGTTTTTATTCACGGTTGTGACATCAGAATTGTTTTCTGTTTTACTGACTGTTTTATTTCCTACGTCACTACCTGTTTCACTGTCAGCATTTTTGCCTACTCTGCTACCGGCACCATTTTCTTTATCATTACCTGCTTTGCCACTCACTATATTT
>JAGDCK010000173.1 GCA_017958585.1 Lachnospiraceae bacterium | reverse complement strand
TCCATGAAAGAGGAACAGGAACGTGCGAAACGTGAAGCGGTAAATCGTTTAAACGCTTCTATTTTTTAGCACAATCTGTGGGTAATTTGTGGATAATTTTTTACAAAAAGTGCTTGTTTTTTACAATTTACGGTTGTAAAAACAGAGTAAAAAAATAGCGGAAAACCCTGTATTTTCAAGGTTTTCCGCTTATTTACTCGATTGCATGAAAAAAGCTGCTGACGGGAATCGGACCCGTGACCTCCGCCTTACCAAGGCGACGCTCTACCGACTGAGCCACAGCAGCATTCTTCGTCGGTGAAATCACCAACGAAGGTTATATTATCATAAGGGTATATTTTTGTCAATAATAAGACAAAACTTTTCCGATTAAATTAAAGCCGATCTCGATTGATCCTGCGCTGTTTCCCGCAAAGATCAATCGGGATAAACTAATTAATCCTCATCGGTTACCGTCTCTTCTTCGGAAGCTTTTGTTGAAGCTTTTGTTGAAGCTTTTGTTGAAGCTTTTGTTGAAGCTTTCTTTGCCTCCAACTTTGCTTCCAGCTTCGCCTCTCTCTTTGCCTGTCTCTTCTCTCTTTTTGCCTTCATTCCATCGGTCAGAGACATGAATCCGTCATAGATACAAGGAATGACGATAAGAGTCAAAACAGTACCATAAACAAGTCCTCCAACGGTTACCAGTGCCATGGGACGAGCCATCTCGGAACCCATGTCATGGGAGAATATCATGGTGGACATGGCAAGTATGGTGGTGAGGGCTGTCATCAAAACGGGACGAAGTCTGGTGCGTCCTGCGGTGATAACCGCTTCTCTTCTCTCCATGCCCTTCTCTCTCAAGGTGTTAGCATAATCTATGAGCACGATACCGTTATTAACGATGATACCGGACAGCATTACGAATCCTACCATTGCGATAACGCTGATCTCACTTCCCGCAAAGAACAGGGCAAACAATCCGCCCGTAAAAGCAAGAGGGATGGTAAACATGATGATAAACGGCGACAACAGTGACTGGAACTGTGCAACCATTATGAGGTACATAAATACGAGGGCCAGTACCAGCATGAGTCCAAGCTGTGAAAGTGCATCATTTATGGTCTCGTTTTCACCGGAATAAACAAGTTTGTATCCGGCAGGGAGCTCCATCTTGTCAAGTTCTCTCTCCACCTTTGTGGAAACCAGACCGATGTTGTATCCGTCAGCAACCTGAGCCGTTACGGCGATATATCTGGTCTGATCCGAACGGTTGATGCTTCTCATGGACTCGGTGTCTGTGAAAGTAGCTATATCCTTTAACGGTACATCGACGCTCTCGCCGTCCTCATTGGTTCCCTTTACCGTAATGTCTTTTACAAGTTCGCGGGTGAGTGTGGCATCCGTCTCATTTGACACGTATACGCTGTAATCCTTTTCGTCGGTTACAAGGGTGGTGGCACTTGAAGCATCGGCTACCTTTGCATAAACAGTCTGGAAAGCCTGGGCAACAGTGATGGAATACTCCATAGCCTTGTCCTTGTCGATGGTGATCTTTAACTCTTCGTCGGTCTTTCCGATTCCGTCGTCAACCTCTGCGGTTCCCTCGACGCCCTCTACGACCTTGGCCACATCCTTTGCGATCTCTCTGATCTTGTCAATGTCACGGCCTCTGACTTCGATATTGATACCGCTTCCGCCCATGGCTGACATATCCATGCTGGATGTGTCAACTGTGATCTCGGCATCAAGATCCTTTGTCATATCAAGGATCATATCCGCAAGTTCTTCGTTGGTGTGATCCTTGTCCTCTTTTGTAACCACATAGATGCTGGTGGAGTTGGTGCTTGAATTGCCGCCACCTCCAAGGAGTGAAAGGGATGAGCTCTGGGTCATGGCTCCCACATCCTCAACATCTTCTATGCTCATAAGCATCTCCACCACTTCGTCCGTGATGGCACCTGTCTCCTCTAAAGTAGCCTCGTCGGAGAGACGTACATTTACGGAAAGCTGTGTGGAATCCATATCTGTCATAAATGCAGTACCGTTTGAATATGCTGCGATACCGCTGAGCACGAGAAGCACTACCACAAAGATATAAACCACGGGCTTGATCTTTAAGCTGAACTTCAAAAACTTCTCGTAGATATTTAAAAATCCTGTAAAGGCTTTGCTCTCCTTTGCATCCTTTGTCCTGTTAAGGATCTTTGAAGACAGGGCAGGTACCACGGTAAGAGCTATCAAAAGTGAAGCAAGGAGTGAATATGCAATGGTAAGACCCATATCCACAAAGAGCTGTCTGGTGATTCCCTCTGTAAATACGATGGGAAGGAATACGCAGATGGTTGTGAGGGTTGAAGCAACGATCGCTCCTGCCACCTCTTTTGCTCCTTCGATGGCTGCTTCCTTCATGGAGTAGCCTTCACTTCTGAGTCTGTAAATATTTTCGATTACAACGATGGAGTTATCCACCAACATTCCTATACCAAGCGCAAGACCGGACAGCGAGATGATGTTTAATGTAACTCCGCTAAAGTACATGCAAACCACTGCGGTAACCAGGGAAATAGGAATAGAAACCGCAATTACGATGGTGGGCTTGATGTCCTTTAAGAACAATATCAATATAAATATGGCCAGTACTGCACCAAGCAGGATGTTGTTTATGATGGCATCCATTACCAGGTCGATATAGATACCCTGATCCATAAGAGGAATGATATTGAGGGAAGGATTCTCCTCTGTCAATTCCTCAAATTTCTCTGTCAAAGTATCTGAAACATCACCTGTGGAGTAACCGGTCTGCTTTTGAATAGTCAAAATAACACCGGCGCTTCCGTTTACGTTTGTATATATCTCATCGGAGTTGTCCGAGTAAAATACGTCTGCCACATCCCCCAGAGTGATAACCGGAACGTTTTCCATATGAAGGTTTAAAAGAGGCATTGCAGCCATCTCTTCAACGGACTCGGGCTTATCTCCGATTCTTACCAGGTATGAAACTCCGTCCTCTGTCACGTATCCCGCAGGCATGGAGAAGTTCTGTGCTGTAAGAAGCTGCTTAACCGTATCCACTGTGAGGATACCCTCGATATCAGCGGAATCGTAGGCGGTTTCCTTTGCCTTTGCAAGCTGTTCCTCACCGTCCTCTATCTGCTTCTTTGCATCATCAAGCTGGCTTAAGCCGTCCTTTATCTGATCCCATCCTGAATCGATGGTTGCCTGATTTGCGGTAAGTTCACCCTCTGCCACCTGCAGCTGATATTCGCCGAGTGCAATGGTGGATTTTCCGTTTGCAAACTCAACCGCTGCGGTGAGTTCACCTTTTTCTATCTCAACAAGTGCGTTGTTTAATTTGCTTATGGCATCCGGAATTGCCGCAACAGTCATGTTCTGAGATTTAAGGCCTGCATTTACGGTTGCCACATATGCGTTGTAGTCAAGACCTCCCGTTGTGGCATATAAAGCTGTGGTGGTCTTCTGTTTCTGCTCTGTGAGATCATCCCTCTGGCTTTCAAGTGCTTCTACGGCCTGAGGCACGAATCCCTGTATCGCATAAAGAGTAGGTCCCACAACGGTTGCGGCAGTGGTGGGATCTGTCCAGTCTGCAGCGGAAAGAGCACTCAGATTCACATACTGTGAAAGTGTCTCATCCGAACTGATCATATATGCCAGAGCTGCATTTGAAACTATGGAAGCCTTTAATGTATTTATATCATCGATGGCTGTAAGATCACCGCCTGATACAGTGGCAAGATACCCACTGTACTGTGTTCCCACATTTGAAAGAGTGTTAATTGCAGCAATGGAAACATTGATCTTACTGATGCCGTCATCGATCTTTGCCAGAGCATCGCTGTAGGTCTTTGCCGTATTTACTGAAGTCTGAACGCTCTCAAGCTGCGCCTTTGCCGCAGTGAGGGAAGCCTTCTGCTTTGCAAGCTCTGCTGCTGTTGAAGACTGCTTGTTTTCAAGTTCCTTCTTTGCATCCTCTAATTTAGACTTGTTGTTCTCGATCTCTTTTTTGCCGTCGTTTAATTTGTTCTGGCCGTCCACAAGCTTTGACTTGGCATTTGCCATCTCACTCTTGGAGTCTTCAAGAGCCTGTTTTCCGTCCTCTAACTCCTTCTCCGCATCGGCCATCTGCTCGTCGATAGCGGCAAAGATCTTTTCATTTACGGCATCGATCTTGTCTTTTCTGATGATGACGCTGACATTCTCTTCCAGGATACCAACACTTGAAACCGAAGCGATCCCCTCGAGGGACTCGATATCGGGAACCACAGTGTCACTTACATATGTGCTGACTTCAGCCATATCCATGTCCTCAACACCCACCGCTGCGATCATGGCAGGAAGCATGTTGGGGTTAAGCTTCATGATGATGGGGTTTCCGACTGAGTCAGGGAAATAGCTCTCCAGCTGATCCAGGCTCTCCCTGATCTCCAACGATACTGAATCCATGTCGGATGACTGAGCAAACTCCAATATTACCACGGAGTAGTTCTCATTTGAAACCGAGCTGATGTTTTCTATGTTGCTGACGGTGGCCATGGCATTTTCTATGGGCTGAGTCACCGCCGCCTCCACTGTCTCGGGGGTTGCACCGGGATATGTGGTCATTACGATCACGTAGGGGAGGGAAATGTTGGGCAACAGATCCGCGCTCATCTTTGTGAAAGATACCACACCCAAAACTATGACCAGGATAACACCCACCAGTACGGTATATGGCTTTTTAACACTGAATTTTGAAATCATTTTCTTTCCTCTTTTACTATGCTTACATATTTATCCAAATTTTAAATAATTGTCGATTGAAATTATAAGACCGGGGACCCGCCAATACAATTAATTTTGTGCAATTAAATTCTAAAAAAAAAATAAAGAAGACATCACAGTATCTTCCTTATCTTTCCTTTTATTCTCTGTATACAATTATCCACGGATTTGTCGGTCTTTCCCAGTATCCTGGCTATCTCAACATAATTAAGCCCTGTGAGCATAAGCTCGAGGACTTCATTTTCAAAGGATGACAATTCCTTCTCAATGACCTGCTCCAGATAATCCACTCTCTCCCTGTCAAGGACAAGCTCCTCAGGGCCGGGCTTTGAATTATCCACTATGTTTTCCAGCGGATTAAAAGCTCCTTCCTCGCTTTCCTTTTCCCCGTAGAGGGAGATATAGGAATTTAGGGGAATGTTCTTTTTCCTGTTTGACGCCTGAAGCGCCTTGTAGATCTGACGGTTGATGCAGAGCTCTGCAAAGGTGGAAAAGGCCGCATCTCTTCCGCAGTCATAGTCCCTGACCGCCTTAAAAAGACCTATCATGCCCTCCTGGATAAGATCGT
>JAGDCK010000019.1 GCA_017958585.1 Lachnospiraceae bacterium | reverse complement strand
TGCCTGCTTCCGTTTCCTCCGAATATAAACAGGCAGTTTCCGTCGCCGTCATAGCAAAAAACCTTGCCGCCGGCCCGATCCAGCACGAAATAACATCCGTAATCCGTAGCGGATACATCCACAAATTCCGACCAGGCCGCATCGTCAGAGGCATTGTAGAGATCCCCTGTGACCGTGTAATGACCAAGTCTTCTCAGCACATCCGTACCTGTAGGATTCAGGCGACGAAGGGCATCTTTTTTCTGCAGATGATCTTCATTTGAAAGATTGCTTATGGTGGCATATACGAAATCACTTCCGTCCAGATACAGATTGCTGTATTCTGTAGGAATAATGGTCTCCATACGCTGCTTTTGCGCTTTTGTGGAAAAATAGTTTTTCCATATATATTCAAGTGGCGACACATTTACCTTTGTGGCACCCATGAATCCCTGAAATGAGCCGTCTGCATTTATCTCCACCAGACCCATGTTTATGCCATAGGCGGTGGTATAGATACGTCCCTCGCTGTCCACAACCAGCTTTGTAGGAATATAATTTATCCCCTCCGGTATAAGCTCTGTCTCGGGACGTCCAATCTCTCTTATAAATTTTTTGTCTCTGTCAAATTCCACTATCCTGCCGTTTCCGGAATCCGCCACATATATGTGGTCGTCTGCTGTCACGAAAACCCCTTTGGGATTTGACAGTCCCTCAGAAACTTCTGAAACGTAATCCCCTTCATCCGTAACGATCAGGATCCTGTTATTGTCCGTATCCGCAATATACAGCTTTCCGTCCTTTTCAAACAGATCCTGAGGATTGTTTAAACTAATCCTCTCTTTATTCCTGCTTCCAAGTGTCTCCAGGTACAGATAGGGTGCAGGCTGAGGCTGGGGTTCTCCCCACCAGTCATAGTTGTAAGCCTCATATGGCATTTTCGTGGCCTTTGCGCTGACTGAAGGCACCAAGAAAAAAAGGGCACTCACAGTCAAAATCAAAAATCTAATAAACCTTCTCATCTTTACGTCTCCCCTATTCCTTGATACCGGATGAAGCCATGGTTTCCACGATACTGCTCTGGTTTATTACAAAGATCGTTATTGGAACCACCATCATGATCACAGTCACCGCCGCAGTGGCACCGGCTCTTGAGATTCCACCCGCTGCGATCTGGGAAAGGGCATAGGGCAGGGTCTTTAAGTCCTCACTGTAGATGAAGTTCGATCCCTGCATATTCCACAGATCCTGAAAAGAAAAGATCATAAGTGTGAGCCACGCGGGCTTTACCTGGGGCATGGCTATCTGAAAAAATATCTTTCCTTCGCTTGCTCCGTCTATCCTGGCTGCCTCCAACAGACTGTCGGGGATCTGCTCCATAAACTGTTTCATCAGGAAAAGTCCCATGGGCTTTCCGATGGCAGGCACGATGAGAGCCATGTATGAATCCAGCCATCCTATCTTACTCATGATCAGATAGTTTGGGATTGCAGTCACCTGGCCTGCAAACATAAGGGCCAATACTATCACCGCAAATATCAGGTTTTTCCCGGGAAAATCATGCTTTGCCAGGGCATAGGCGCACAGACTTGCGATCAGCAAATGCCCAACAGTTCCCACAAGAGTTATGAAAAAGGTGTTGAAGATATATCGTGAAAACGGCACCCAGGATTCCGACATCAGCACAAATACATCATGAAAATTTTTTAATGTAGGGTTTCTGACAAAAAGCCTTGGAGGGAATACAAAGAGTTCCTCCAGGGGTTTTAAG
>JAGDCK010000172.1 GCA_017958585.1 Lachnospiraceae bacterium | reverse complement strand
TGAGAGCAGCTCTACCCATGTTCTGATAAAGCAGACCATCAGAAATATTGGAAACATTATTATCTTTACAAGCAGATTTAATACAAACATCTTTATCCTCACTTTCTGTATCATTTCCAAAGAATAAATCTTTTAATTCATTAAGCATGAGTTTGCTCCTCAAAATAAATTGTGCAAAATGGTTTTACTCCTATTATCGAATTTATTCAAGGGGTATTTATCACTTACATTCACAGTGAGTGGAAACATTTGTCGATGATGATAATTTCCACTCTTGCTCATGGTTTGGGCTAAGATATAGAATAAATATTAGTTGATACACTTGGAAAGGGGATATAGATATGAAGAAGTATATTAAAGGCGCAAATCCATACATGCCGCTGTGGGAGCATGTTCCGGATGGAGAACCCAGAGTGTTTGAATATGAAAATGAGAAAAGAGTATATGTTTATGGCTCTCATGATATAGAGAGGGACGCATATTGCGGCCGGAACTATGTGGTATGGTCTGCACCCGTTGATGATCTTACAGACTGGAAATGTCACGGCGTTGCCTACGAGACACATTATGACTCGGTTCTTTATGCTCCGGATGTTGTAAAGAAGGGGGATACATATTACATGTATGCCGCAGAGCGATGCGGAAGCCTCATAGTAGTTGCATCATCCAAAACTCCCTTTGGCCCCTTTGAAAATCCGGTTGAGACCAAATTGGGATTTGATCCCGGAGTTTTAGTGGACGATGACGGCAAAGTTTATGCATATTGGGGAGGCTGTGCTGCTCCCTGCTATATAGCAGAACTTGAGGCTGATATGGCAACCATCAAAGAAGATACTTTAGTTGAGAACCCTTTGGGGCATTCAACCTGTCCCTGGAATCCTGTGGATGATGGCCATATTTCTCTAATTGACGGCTTTTTTGAGGCCTCCAGTCCCAGAAAGGTCTTGGGAAAATATGTGTATATCTATTCCAAGCGATATGAAAAGCCTGTTCCGGAGCTTGGAGTTTATGAACCCTGCAATGGGTTCCTGTCCTATAGATTCAGCGATTCGCCCTTTGGTCCGTTTCATGATGGAGGCGACATAAGCTTTAACGGCGGCGAGATATTAAGAGACAGCGAAGGGCGTGGCACCATGACCTATCAGTGGGGGAACAATCACGGCTCTATCATGGAGGTCAATGGCAAGTGGTATGTCTTTTACCATCGCCAGACCGGCACCAATGAGTACTCCAGGCAGGCAATGATGGAGCCTGTGGATGTGGCAATGGGTACAGATGGAATGCTTTATATCGGAGATATCAAATATCTGGACGGAGAGCCTGTTTCCTCAAGGCCTGTTGAAATGACCTCCCAGGGAGCGCAGGTCAACGGTCTTGATGCTTATTCCTGGATATCTGCGGGGTATGCCTGCCACATATATGGAAGCAGAATAAGAGCCTATGTGGTTCCGGGTTATGACCAAAGGGATGACCTTTCAACACCGGTGACGGGTATCACAAACGGGACAACCGTAGGTTTTCGTTACCTTCAGTTTGGGCTTAATTCGCCAAAGACCGTTACGGTTGTTTTGGAAGAGCTCGCAAAGGCCACGGTAAGACTTCGCCTTGACTCATATCGTGGGCGAATTGTATCAGAACTAAACTTTGACGGATCAGTAAAAGAACTCACATCTTCACTTACTTCAGGTGTCATCGGGAAGCATGCGGTATACTTTGAATTTCTGTCAGAGAATGAAAAGACTATAATTGATTTTGACAGATTTACTTTTGATAAATAATCTTTTCGGAGGTAATAATGAGAGCAGTTGTAACAAGAGTATTGTCGGCGTCTGTGACAATTGACGGAAAAAAAATATCAGAAAGAGATAAGGGCTTTTTGGTGCTCCTTGGTGTACATAAGGATGACACCAAAGAAAATGCTGTTAAGATAGCAGATAAGATCTGCGGACTCAGGGTATTTGAAGATGAAAATGGAAAAATGAATATAAATCCCAAGGATGCCGGAGCCAAGCTCCTGATCGTAAGCCAGTTTACCCTCTATGCAGACTGCAGCTCCAGAAGACCCGGATTTACTGATGCGGCAAGAC
>JAGDCK010000171.1 GCA_017958585.1 Lachnospiraceae bacterium | reverse complement strand
TTCTGAATTATTTCTTTAAAGAAATTTTCAGGGTTGCATTGTTGTTCGATTGTCAAAGTTCTTTGTTTTCGCTGTTTTCATTTCTCAGCGACAACTCTGATATCATATCATCGTGCGCTGTCTTTGTCAACAACTTTTTTACAAAATTTTTCCACCGAAAAACCTTCGGTTTAGCGGTGGAATTAAAATATAACACCTTTATTTTTCTTAGTCAACATCCATTTAAAAATATTTTAAATCATATTTTAAATCTATCTGTTCACAAACCACTCGATCAGATAGTTTCTCTCATAAAGCCAGTTGAGTACAGGGCTTTCCTTTGTGGATGTGATGATCCACTGTCCCCACATTGCATCGATGCCAAGAAGCACGATCACTGCATAGAGCATCCAAAGTACAACAAGAGCTTCCAGGATCCCGAATACCACTCCGAGCACTTTGTTCAAACCGTGAGCCACCGGCAGATGTGTTAAAAGCTTTGCCGGAAAGAGCACCATCTTTATAAATATATGGGCAAGCACGATTATGATGAGCACTATAAGCAAAAGTATTATCCTGAAGAAATCATGGGTCACATAACTGTTAAAGAGATTAATTCCAAGAACCACAACAATGCCAAGTACGATCATTCCGATAAATGATACCAGTGACTTTACCATACCCCTCTTATAGCCGGTGCAGATACAGTAGGCCGCAAAAGCCAGAAAGATGATTAACAACAGATTCATTTTTTATACTCCTCATTTTTTATTTAGTGAATTATATACTTTCTATTTAAACAGATATATTACAGCTATTATTCTTCGAGTTCCCGCTGACATAATCAGAAACAAGCTACCGCAGCTGCACTGTCTTTATCTCGCTGTCCGTGACAAGTTTATATCTGTAAGCGCCCTTTGTGGGAGCCATAAGCCGTACAGCTTCATTAAACTCTCCGGAAAACTTTTCGTATCCCTTCAAAGTAGTGATCCTGCACTCCTTGTCATTGTAAGCCACAAACCCGTCCTCTTCAAAAAAGATGTCGTTGTAGTCTATTCCTATATCAAAGGTTCCAATCTCCTTTGCCTGACTGCTATAGACCTTCATCCTGTACTTTCCGCCGTCCGTACCGCCGTTAAACACAAGGCCCACGTAGTCCTCGCTGTAATACACGCCCACCACCTCTTCGTCAAACAAAAACTCATTTGTGACTTCCGGCTTCTGGGCACCCTTGTACATCATAAGTCTGCTGTCGCCAACGGCAAAGCAGGTCTCATTGTTCATAAATCTGACCATGGGAACCAGGATATCCGTATACGGATAGGCGCTTACCATGTAATCGTTACTGTTTTCACCCACGTCCCCGAAATTGTAAAAAGCAACCGATGTCTTTACAACGCCGGCATCCACATATACATAGGCCACTCCCAGAAGCACTCCGTTTGGAGAAAGAGATAAAGCCACGGGATAACCGCTGTTTGACATGTGGGTCTGGCCGCTGTATTTTTTTGTTCCGTCCGGTCCGTAGGTCTCTATCCAGGTTACCAGGGTGTCCACCAAAACCGCAGACACTTTTCCATCCTCCGACACGGTCACATCCTTTATGGGCATGGCGGTGGTAATATCAGAGACAATACCCTCCTCGTTTGCCACATAGATCTCTCTGTCGTTGTATCCGGCAAGAGCCGTGGTCCCGCCGTTTATACTTACCAGCACATCCTGCAGACCGTATGTCTGGTTCCAGGTCACTTCGCCCTTATCATTTCTGGCATGGGCGCCGTCCTTACTGTATGTGAGTATGGAACTTCCAAGCCTAAGGTCCGTGGAAGAGGTATTTCCGTCCGTCTCCACCACATCGATCACTTCATACTCCGTGTAGACATGTCTGTTAAACTGCAGGATCAAAAGCAGAGCAAATCCGGCACAGACACCTATTATCAGCAGAAGCCTGTACATGTTTGCCGCCCGATGCCTTCTTATCTTTACTCTATAGTCTTCCTCCGCGGCATCGTCATAACCGCGACTTGCCCGCTCCTTGCTATAGTCTTTGATTTCAGCCATCTGTAAACTCCAAAATTTCTATATAAATTTAAATACGGTCTCAGAATCATAATCCCTTCCCGGTCCGAAAATACAGGAGGGGAAATTGTCGTGGTGAACGCTGTCCGGGAAATACTGGGTTTCAAGGCAAAGGCCCTGTCTCTTGAAATATTTCGCACCGTTTTTCCCCGTTCTGCCATCAAGATAGTTTCCTGCATAAAACTGCACTCCCGGAAGGGTGGTGTAGGCCTCCATGATGCGGCCGCTCTTTTTGCCAACAAGGGTTGCAAAATGCCTAAGCGACCCGTCCCATCCGTCGATAACCCAGTTGTGATCATATCCGATGGTCAGTTTCAACTGTTCGAAATCCGCTTCTATATCATCTCCGATAACGCGTCCCTTTGTAAAATCCATGACCGTACCCTCTGCCACGGGAAGCATTCCCGTTGGTATGGCACCCTCTCTTACTTCCGTATATCTCGAAGCATTAAGTGTAAGTCTGTGGTCAAGAACCGATCCGCTATCGTGTCCGTCCAGATTAAAATAGCTGTGGTTTGTGAGATTGACCGGCGTGTTTTCATCGGAAGATAAATGATAATGGATCTTTAACTCGTTTTGATCCGTGAGGGTATACTCCACCGTCACGGTCTTTTTTCCGGGAAAACCTGTTTGCTCTTCATCCGTCAGAGAAAACAAAAGGGATCCTCCGCTTTCTTTTACACTCCAGATACGTCTGTGGTATCCGAGCTCAAAATGACTGTGAAGGTTGTTTGGTCCGTCATTTGCCTGCAGATGATATACTTTTCCTTCCAGTTCAAATTCGGCACCGGCGATCCTGTTTGCGACAGGTCCCACAACGGCTCCTAAGAAACCGTCTCTTTCATAATATTCCAAAGCGGTATCGTACCCCAACAGTACGTCCTCTGCTTTTCCGTCTTTGTCAGGCACCTTTATGCTTACTAAAGCTGCACCGAGAGAGCTTATCTGAACGCTCATTTCATTTCTGTTTGTAAGAGTGTACAGATCCACGTCTCCTGCAGGTGTATTTCCAAAAAAAGATTTTGTCACATTCATAGTATTAATCCCCGATTATATCTCCACTCGACCTTCCAAAGCCCTCAGAAGCGTTACTTCATC
>JAGDCK010000170.1 GCA_017958585.1 Lachnospiraceae bacterium | reverse complement strand
TTTTGGCCTCGTACATGGCGATATCCGCTTTTTTTATGAGATCAGCCACCGAATCTCCCGCATCAGGGAAGGTGACGATACCCATACTCATGGTGCAGTAATACTCGCCATCCTTTAAAAACCATGGCCTTGCAAAGACATTTTTGATATCGCTTATGATCCTGTCATAATTTTTGTAAAACATGGCGGGGATCACGATGACAAACTCATCTCCGCCCATACGATAGCAGGTATTTCTGATACCGTCTATGCTCTTTAGGGATGCGGATATGGATTTTAACAGCACGTCGCCGTACTGATGTCCCAATCCGTCGTTAATATGCTTGAAATCATCCAGATCGATATAAAGTATGGCACCGGTGCCGCCGTTTTTCTTTGCCACATCCACCTGGCGGGCCAGATCCTTTTCACAGCACATTCTGTTGTAGAGTCCTGTGAGGAAGTCCGTATAGGCCTGCTGCTCGATCTTTCTCTGGTAGAGTTTCTTGTCGGTGACGTCATACAGGGAATAAAGCATGGCCCTTCTGCCGTCCACCCATGAGATCTCTTTAAATATCATATCGTACCAGCGATTCTTTTCCTCATAGAAAAGTTCCGCTGAGGTACCGTTTTTGCTGTCGCTTTTGCCTCTTTCGATGAGCATTCTGAAGGTCTCATCCCTCAGTTCTCTGGCAAATATGTTCTGCAGACGCTTGTTTGCAAAAAGCACCTGCTCCCCGTCCACAGTGGTAACGTATATGGAACAACCCACATTGTCAAGGATCGCCTCAAGCGCATTGAAGGATCCGGCCAGTGAATTCTTCTGGATCCTCCTGGTCAGCACGCTCTGCAGGATCTTAACCGCATCGGAGGCGAATTTGATCTCCGCCATGCTGAAGATGTGTTTGTTGCTCATGTGATCCAGGGACACTATCATCCCCGGTGTTCCGTCACTCTGCAAAACCGGAAATACCATCACGGCCTGAAGCTTCATGGCCTCCATATCCTTTTGATACTCAGTGTGGGATCCGTCACTGGATATCACAAGGGGCTTTGTCACCCTGATAAGGTTAGGTATCTCAAGATTACTTGTCTTGTCATAATGAGGTATGGCGCCTTCTCCCTTCCATGATCCGATGATGTCCATGGTCTCATTTTCGGAGTCGATCTGGAAAACCTCCGCCGTATCGACCTTCAGATAGCTGCCCAATATCTCCAGCCATCTGTCTATGACGCCCTCAACAGGCCCGTCGCTGTCCAAAAGCTGCACGATCTGCGTGGTAGCTTCTATTCGCTCCAGGTTCCTGCCCATCTCTTCTTTTTCGGAAAGGCTCTTTCTGCTCTCTGCCTCGGCGCTGTACGCAGACATGTGAGCATCGATAAATAGCAGACTTATCTCTCTTAATATATCAATTGTGGAAAAGAATCTTTCCTCATTCTCTTCCGAGCTTTCCTGAATCACCATCCAGTATAATATTGTAGAATCCTGATGGCGCACTGCTATAGCTGCCACAAGAACGTCTTCCCCGTCCACGCCCTCAATGGCCATATCTTCAAGCGAACCGTCCTCAACTCTCTCAAGGGCCGCATCGATAGCCTCTCTGTAAGCAGGAGACTGAAGGGTCTCCTGGGAAATGTTTCCCGAGAGATATGTCAATGTCTTTCCGTCGTTTTGCGTACAATAGACGGAGCACCCGGTGATCTTTGAGAATCTGTCTTGAAGTTGTTGGAATTTGTGTTTATCCACGATTTCAAGATACTCAAAATTCTGCACTTTTTAAACCCAATATATCCTTTTCATGTTTTTGGATGAAAACTTCACCCGATTACCATTTTACCACAACTTGTAGAAAATATTCAATCTTTAAAACACATCATGTTGTAGAAATTGAAAATTTATTCTTATGCACGCACTTGTCAAAAAAATCTCAAAAAATATCCACCCACACATAAGGGGCACGGAATAAATTCGTGCCCCTAAAATATTAATTATTCTCGATGCTGTAGTTGGGAGCTTCCTTTGTGATATGAATATCATGAGGATGGCTCTCCTTTAATGATGCTGCGGAAATCTTTACAAACTTGCCTGTCTCCTTAAGTGTCTCGATATCCTTTGCACCACAGTAACCCATACCGGCACGAAGTCCGCCAAGGAGCTGGAATACTGTATCTTCCACGCTACCCTTGTAAGCCACACGGCCTTCAACACCTTCGGGAACGAGTTTCTTTGCATTCTCCTGGAAGTAACGATCCTTTGAACCGTTCTCCATGGCTGCGATGGAACCCATACCACGGTAAACCTTGTATTTTCTACCCTGATAGAGTTCGTACTCTCCGGGGCTCTCCTCGCATCCTGCAAACATTGAACCCATCATACAGATGCTTCCGCCTGCAGCGATAGCCTTTGTAACATCACCCGAGTACTTGATACCGCCGTCTGCGATAATGGGAATACCGTACTCTTTTGCCACTGCATAGCAGTTCATGACAGCTGTGATCTGAGGAACACCGATACCTGCAACCACACGGGTGGTACAGATGGATCCGGGTCCGATTCCGACTTTGACCGCATCGGCACCTGCTTCGATGAGGGCCTTTGTTGCCTCGCCTGTTGCCACATTACCTGCGATAACCTGAAGCTCGGGATATTTTTCCTTGATCATCTTGATGCAATTGATGACATTCTGTGAATGACCGTGAGCTGAGTCAAGTACGATCACATCAACCTTTGCTGCCACAAGTGCTGCCACACGGTCCAGCACGTTTGCTGTGATACCTACAGCGGCACCGCAGAGAAGTCTTCCCTGCTCATCCTTTGCCGCAAGGGGATATTTGATGGTCTTCTCAATATCTTTGATAGTAATGAGACCCTTTAAGTTGAAATCCTTGTCAACGATGGGGAGCTTCTCTTTTCTGGCGGAAGCAAGGATCTTCTTTGCCTCCTCAAGAGTGATACCCTCCATAGCTGTGATAAGTCCTTCGCTGGTCATGGACTCTTTGATCTTTTTGGTGAAATCTGTCTCGAATTTAAGATCACGGTTAGTGATGATACCTACGAGTTTACGTCCCTCTGTGATAGGTACGCCGGAGATACGGAACTTAGCCATAAGGGCATCCGCATCAGCAAGTGTATGTTCTGGAGTGAGTGAAAAAGGATCTGTGATAACGCCGTTCTCTGAACGTTTAACCTTATCTACCTCCTCAGCCTGCGCTTCGATAGACATGTTTTTGTGGATGATACCGATACCTCCCTGTCTGGCCATCGCGATAGCCATACGGTGCTCGGTTACCGTATCCATTCCCGCACTCATGATGGGAATATTAAGCTTGATCTTTTTAGTAAGGTGAGTACTCAAATCTACCTCATTGGGGATAACCTGCGAATATGCAGGAACAAGAAGCACATCATCAAAAGTAATTCCTTCAGAAACAATCTGACCCATTTCAATCCTCCTTATTAAATTCATTGAAAAATTTGTTTGAAAAAAAATATAGCAAAGTTTATTTTTACTGTCAACGATTTATTCGCTGAAAACCTTCCTCGGTGCCACATTCTTTAACACCTTGATAAGTTCCTCTGAGGGACTGAGGATAACCTTTGAATTTCCTTCAAGATACATTTCATATCTGAGGTCCGGCTGTTCCACTCTTCCGATGCTGTAATCCTTGACGCCGGACACCTGTCTGTTTCTGTAATTGTCCAGGTGATATGACTTAATGGGAGCCAGGATCTCGATATTGCTGACGCTGTATGTTGCCACGGTTTTTCTCCTGGTCTGATTGTAGATCGCATCCACCGAGATCTCTTTATCAAGATAGAGATACTCATATTCAACCTTTGTAAACATGTTAAAGAAATAGATCGCAACGCCCACTGCGACAGCTCCTATAAATGCCATAAACTGTGCCGCGGCGATCGCAAAAAATACCAATAATACCACGAATATGATTAGGAGCACCTTAACGGCCTTTGCCCAGCTTTTCTGTTCTGCTTTTACCAGACATTCCACATATGAATCACTCATTTTTATATCCTCTTTTCAACGAATTTTAACTGTTTTCTTGCATAAATTCAGTATGTAAAAATAATATAACATACCTCTGTTTCTTTCAAGTTAACACGGAAATGTTTTAGGGAATTTTGAAAAATTTCAGAATTTGGTCACATATCTTTCATTGACTTTAATGAACCCTGATTTTATTATTGAAACAGATTGTAAAAGGATCGGTGAATATTATGCCAGTTATGGATGAATTCAGAGAAGAAAGAGACAGGATAAAAAACGGATCTTTCAAAGACAAAGCAAAATATTTTTTCAGTTACTATACAGTGCATGTCGTGGTTGGCTTTTTGGCGGTTATACTTCTCGCAGTCCTCATAAAAGACATGACAAGCCAAAAGGAATATGCATTAAATGCCATAATGTTAAATTCCATTCAGGAGATGGAAAACAGCGCAGAGCTGATGAGCGAGGATTTTGCATCCTACGCACAGATCGACACTGACAAAAATGTGGTAAACTTTGACTACTCCATTGCAATAGTGGATAATCCCACAAGCGAATACGAGATGTACGGTGCCCAGAAGCTTTTGGTATATACTTCCGCAGGGGATGTGGATGTACTGATGGGTGGTGCCGATATTTTCCCGGATTATGCAAACGGCGAGCTGTTTTCAGACCTAAGAGACATCCTTACAGATGAGCAGATATCAAAATACAAGGATCATTTTTACTATGTGGACGGGGCATATGTGGCTGAGATAAACAGCGAAGACAATATATATGATGCAAGTTATGTTGCACCTGAGGCTCCCGATCCCACAAAACCCGAAGATATGCAAGATCCGATCCCCATCGGAGTATTTGTCACGGATTGTGAAAAACTTACGGACAATATCATTTTTTACGATGAAAGTTTCGTAGCCCTGGGTATTCCCGCAAGTGCAAAGCATCCGGAAACAGCAGTGAAACTTATAGAATATTTATTTGAATAAATTTTTAATTCAACATATATCAAAGGCTGTCCCGTTTTTACAGGACAGCCTTTTTATCTGCTTACTTGTATTTATGTTATTTATCAGTTTATGATCACTTGATCACGTGGGCTGCTGCCACCGCCAGCGCACCGGGTCCTATATGGCATCCGATACTAAGAGAAAGAGGAGTTATCATGATATCTCTTCCCGGGAAAGCTGCCTTCACCTCATCGATCCAGTCCTGCAACGTTTCATCATCCACATCTGAATAAGAAATGCAAAGCTGTATCTCATCCTTATCCACGAATTCCTTTAATTTGCCCTCAAAGTCCTTCTGAAGTGCACTCACCATAGTGTGCCTTGCTTTTTTCATTCCGCGCTCTTTTGCATAGGCATCAAGCTTGCCACCCTCGATCTTTAACACAGGCTTTATATTTAAAACTGCTCCGATGGCTGCTCCTGCAGGGGTGATACGACCGCCTTTTTTTAAGTACTTAAGATTTTCTACCGTGATATAAATACTTGAGTTATATGCATCTTCCTCAAGCTTTTTTGCTATCTCACAGGCATTAAATCCCTTATTCCTGAGCGTTAGTGCATCGAGAACCGACTGCTCCATGGTAACGGATATTCTGTGATTGTCTACGACCGATACCCTTCCGTCAAAATCCTCCGCAAACATTTTTGCGCTCTGACAGGAGGCTGAAAGCCCGCTGGACATGGGAATATAAACCAGATCATCATATTCCTTTAGTATCTCTGTCCACAGGTCCATGACATCGCCGGGTGATGGCTGGGAAGTCGAAACATCGGCATCCTCGGAAAGAGCCTTGTAAAACTCTGCCTTAGTCATATCTGTATTTTCAAATTTTATCTCACCGTTTACAAAAAAAGGCATGGGGATCAGAAAAATACCGAGTTCCTCTGCCCTTGTTCTGTTAAGTCCGCTGTTTTCATCCGTAACGATAGCTGTTTTGCTCATAATTACCTCACATGTCTAAAACTTACACACATAAGAGTAATGCAATTCTTTGCAAAAATCAACATAAAACAGTTTACAATATGACGTAGTTTCGAAAACTACTTTAAGGGCTTTTTTTTAGTAATTTTTTAACTAAATTTCAAACC
>JAGDCK010000169.1 GCA_017958585.1 Lachnospiraceae bacterium | reverse complement strand
CTTGAAGCCGAGCACCTTTTCTGCGTCCTCTTCATTTCCGATGCAGACATCAACGTACTGCATAAGGTTGGACATTACCTTCTGAGCCTTTTCGGAAGACCAGAGTTTCTTACGGAAGTTCAGGTCGCAGGAAACCTTTACGCCTGCCTTCTTTGCTGCCTTGCATGCAAGCTCAGTGAGCTCTGCGGCCTTGTCGGAAACAGCGGGTGTGATGCCTGTGAAATGGAACCAGTCAGCGCCCTTGAAGATCTCATCAAAATCGAAATCGGAAGGCTCTGCCTCGGAGATAGCGGAATGAGCGCGGTCGTAGATAACGTTGGATGCTCTCATAGCGGAACCTGTCTCAAGGAAATAGATACCGAGTCTCTCACCGCCTTTTGCGATGAAACGTGTTCCGACATTCATCTTGCGGAGTGCTGCAACGGCAGCTTCACCGATGGGGTTCTTGGGAACCTTTGTAACGAATTCGGCGTCATGGCCGTAATTTGCAAGGGAAACGGCAACGTTTGCCTCTCCGCCGCCATAGTTGATGTCAAATTCATCAGCCTGGAGTATCTTTTCATTTCCGGGTGTGGACAGTCTGAGCATGATCTCACCCATTGTAATAACTTTTGCCATATCATTTTCTCCTTATATGTTTTTATTAAAGATGCCGGGGAAGATCCAAAGATCTTCCGACATTTAACTTTCCCGGGTATTATATACCCTCTTAAAACAAAAATCCAATGCAAAAACCTTAAAAAGTCCCATCTTTAGAAAAAGATTATCGCTGTAATTTAAAGTGTTACGCCCCGTTTAAAGATGGCCAGATCGTGGAAGCCCGCGATCTCACTTTTGACCTTTTTCCCGGAAGCGATGTCGGTCACAAGCTTAAAAAGCTCCCCCGCCAGTTCCTGCATGTCTTTTCCTTCGGTCAGTACTCCGCAGTTAAAGTCGATCCACTTTTCCTTGTGTCCCGCAAGAGCTGAATTTGTTGAGATCTTAGCAGTGGGTACGGGAGCCGCAAAAGGAGTTCCACGCCCTGTGGTAAACAGAACTATCTGAGCACCGGATGCCGCAAGTGCGGTGGCTGCCACAAGGTCGTTTCCGGGAGCGCTCAAAAGGTTCAATCCCTTGTCCTTAACTCTCTCACCGTACTCAAGGACGCCACGAACCTTCGATCTTCCGGACTTTTGGGTACAGCCCAGGGATTTGTCTTCCAGCGTGGAGATCCCTCCCGCTTTGTTTCCGGGAGAAGGATTTTCGTAGATAGTCTGATCGTTTTTTATGTAGTAGTCCTTAAAATTGTTAATGAGGCAGACAGTCCTGTCAAAAAGCTCAGGCGTTGCGCATCTGTCCATGAGCATGGTCTCCGCACCGAACATTTCCGGAACTTCCGTAAGTATCGTGGTTCCTCCCATGGAACAAAGGATGTCCGAGAAAAGCCCCACTGTGGGGTTGGCGGTGATCCCGGAAAGCCCGTCGGATCCGCCGCATTTTAAACCTATCACCAGTTTGTCGGCCGAACACTTTTCTCTCTTAAAAGTGCCTGCATGGGAGATCAGTTCCTCTATCAGTTTTTCGCCTTCCTCCAGTTCGTCCTCCACATCCTGGCACTGAAGGAATTTTATCCTCTTATCGTCCTAGTCTCCCAGATAGCCGTTCTTCAGGACTCCTATGTTGGAATTCTCGCAGCCCAGTCCCAGCACAAGGACTCCTCCCGCATTGGGATGCCTGATCAGATCCGAAAGGATGATCCTTGTGGCCTCCTGATCCTCTCCCATCTGGGAACAGCCGTAGGGATGAGCAAAAGCAAGTACATCATCCACTGTACCGGACAGCTTCTTTTTTGAGATCTCCGCCAGCTTTGCGGCTATGGGATTTACACAGCCCACCGTAGGGATGATCCAGATCTCGTTTCTGACACCAACGGACCCGTCCTCACGGACAAAACCCATGAATTCGGCGGGAGTCCTTTTCGGGATATCCTCTCCTCCGTTCTCGGGGTGATAGCTGTATTCAAGCACCTCACCAAGATTGGTCTTCAGATTGTGAATGTGTATGTGGCTTCCGGCTCCTATGTCCTTGGTGGCATGTCCGATGGGACTTCCGTATTTAATGACATTTTCGCCTTCCTTCAGATCTTTAAGAGCTATCTTGTGACCTCTTGTAATGTCCTCGGTCAAAACCACGCACTCACCGTCAAGTTCAAGTTTTGTACCCTTTGAAAGATCCTTAAGGGCTACACAGACATTGTCTTTTTCATTGATCTTAATATAATCCATACATTTTCCTCCGGGGCAATCCTGTAAAAATTTTAAGCCGTTTAAAAATCAAAGTCAACTCATTTTCCCCGTCAAAAGACATTCCACAATCTTTTAAATCTATTATAACAACATTAACAATGAAAAATTGCAACCGTAAATTTTTAAGAACTAAACAGCAATTATTGACAAGTTTCTCCTCTTGTTTTGCTTTTGGATATGTTCTATAATCACAGCATCCGGTGTCGGTTCACGAAAAGCATGATGGGATTTTAAGATTGTACTTTGTGCTTTTTGCCGATTGAAACATATTTATTTCACCTTTGAAAGGATGGTTTGGATATGAAAAAATTTATGGACAGCAAGGATTTCCTGCTTTCAAATGAAACTGCCCTGAGACTTTATGAAGCTGCGGCTAAAATGCCCATCATCGATTACCACTGCCACATCAATCCCAGAGAGATCGCTGAAGACAGACAGTTCAACAACATCACAGAAGTATGGCTGGGAGGCGATCATTACAAATGGCGCCAGATGCGTTCAAACGGCATCGAAGAGAAATACATTACAGGCGATGCCAGCGATTACGAGAAATTTGAAAAATGGACCGAAACCCTTCAGAAGGCTATCGGAAATCCTCT
>JAGDCK010000168.1 GCA_017958585.1 Lachnospiraceae bacterium | reverse complement strand
TCTTTTTTTTCAAGTGCCAAATAGTAGGCATAGTTGTTGAGCACCAGGGCGTCATCTGGTCGGTAAAGCAGACAAGAGTCGTAACATTCGAAAGCTTGCTGGTTTTTTCCGGTCCTATGATAGCAGTCTCCCAAAATGGTGTACATGTTGACAATCATCTCAAGGTTTGACTCGTCGTCTATTCTCTCCAGTCCTTTCCTGTTGGCATTGATGGCCTCCTCGTAATTTGAGTGACGCAGGTAGCAAACGCTGAGGTAGTAGTAGTACATCGGATTTTTCGACGAGTAATCGACAGCAGTCTTACAAAGTCTCATCACATCATCATCGTCATCCTCCTCTATAGCATAAGACAGAAGCTGGTTTCGTGCGATATCCTCCTCCGGGTCGATGTCCAGCATCTGATAAAGCACCGGTTTGATTTTCTCTTTGGAGATTTCGCTTGAGATCATATATCGTGCATAGAGTTCCCCCATGTCGTTGTTTTCCTGGGGAAGTTTCATAATTTGGTCGAAGAGTCCCATCACCTTCGCCGTGTCGTTCTTCTGTCCGAACAGGTTCTGTGCAGCAATTCCCTGCATAATCTTAACCCTCGTGTCGTTTTCGAGAGCCTCGTTTGTTACGATTTTCGCAAGGTTTTCAGCATATCGTTCGGTCTGCCCCGTAATTTCGTAATATCTGGCAAGCGACATAAGCAGGTTGATGTTATACGGGTCGGTCTGCTGTATTTTCTCATACACCGCCAATGCCTCGTCGTTTTTCCCCTCGTCGAGATAAAAATCACCGATTAGCACCTGATATCTGATGTCATTGGGATATTCCTCTGCCAATGCCCTCATCTCCTCAAAAGCTTTTTTTTCGTCTTTCATAAGGGAATAGATTCTGAACTTCTCAGTTGAGATTTCCTTGTTTTTCCCTTCAAGCAGCTCTATTCGGTCAAGAGTCTCCACCGTTTTGGGATAATTCTCTGTCTTAAAATAGAGTTCTTCGAGCATAAACAGCAGCTGGCTGTTTTTCGGGTAAGCCTTGGCAAGCTTCTCAAGCTCAGTGACAGCCTCTGCATTTTTGTCCTCACTGATATATAGCTGTACCAGTGCCTGTCGTGCCCAGTAGTTGTTTGGATCGGCATCTGCGGCAGTCTGCAGAGTGACCATAGCCAGACTGTCCTCTCCCATGAGGTGATGATATGAAGAGATGTCGTAGTTGGCTCCCACATGGTCAGGACAGATTTCAAGCGTATGGCGATATAACTGATAGGCCTCCGCATGGTTTCCAGCCATACGCTGCCTCACTCCGTCGAAATAAAAGGCATCAGCCTTCTCCCTGACGGCTTGGTCATAGTTTTGTGCCAATACAATTTGTCCGCAACAAAAGAACAGAAATATGTATAGAAACGGTTTCAACAAAGATAATCGTAGAAATAAAAGAAATAACAATAAAAAGATGACGAGAAGTCAAGAATACGGGACTTTTGTATAACAGAAAGAATTGTCAACCGGACAATCCATGTCATCAACTATTCCCTGCAATGTCGTTATACCCCAGTATGTCCGAATCCTCCAGCTCCACGCTCAGTATCTTCCAATGCTTCCACAGGAATCCATTCCACTGTCTCGTGTTTTGCCACCACCATCTGTGCCACCCTTTCTCCGTCGTTGATTACGAAAGGCTGATCGGACAGGTTGACAAGGATGACACACACCTCACCTCTGTAATCAGCATCGATAGTACCAGGAGAGTTGAGCACCGTAATCCCCTTCTTTATGGCAAGTCCGCTTCTAGGTCTGACCTGCGCCTCATATCCTTTTGGAAGCTCAATAAACAGTCCTGTAGGGACAAGACAACGCTGTAGGGGCTTCAGTGTGACAGGCTGTGAAAGATTTGCTCTGAGATCCATTCCCGCAGACTGATTTGTTTCATATTGGGGCAGTGGATGGTGTGACTTATTGATAATTCTCACATTCATGAATTGAATTGACGATTTACTATTGATTTGACTATTTAGGAATATTTTTAATATTATGAGAAGGTGAATATGAATTTACGATTAAAATACCATATTGACTAAATGAATAGCTAATTAAAGTGCAAAATTAATAATAAAATCTCAAATATTTGAGTTTTTCACACCTTTTATGTATTTTTGCATATAATTTAGGCTTTTAATAGTTTTTAGTTGTTAATTTTTCAGACATACATGAAAAAAGTCCCTAATTGGACAAACAATCCTCAACATTCAACAGCATGGACTGGAAACGACTTATATCCAACAAGCGGTTAGGTCAGGAAGAGCTTCATTACGACCGCCGTGACGACCGGACTGAGTTCAGGCGAGACTAC
>JAGDCK010000167.1 GCA_017958585.1 Lachnospiraceae bacterium | reverse complement strand
GCTTATGCGGTCATCATACTTTTGACCACAAATCTGGATGCAATGTTGCCAACGATCCTCAGTCGCTGCGTTGTACTCAACATGAAGTCCGCCCCTGATGATCTGGTTAAAAAATTCCTTATGGAAGAGATGATGATCCCGGATTACAAGGCGGAGGTCTGTGTTGCGTTTGCCAGAGGAAATGTGGGCAAGGCAAAGCTTTTGGCTTCCAGTGAAGAGTTTGAGAATATCAAAAATGATGTGCTTGGACTCCTTAAAAACATTCACAATATGGAGTTAAATGAGATCGTTGTCTCTGTCAAAAAGATCAGCGAGTACAAGCTGAACATCAATGACTATCTGGATATAATGGCCATCTGGTACAGAGATGTGCTGCTCTTTAAGGCGACAAATGATGCAAATCATCTGGTATTCAGAGAGGAGATCAAAAATATCCGTCAGACTGCGGCTAAATGCAGTTATGAGGGAATCGAAAAAGTTATTGAAGCCCTGGATGTGGCAAAGAGACGTCTGGAGGCAAATGTCAATTTTGATCTGACAATGGAGTTACTTCTGATGCAGATTCAGGAGAACGGTTAAGTTTTATTTTGGAGGTTTATAGATTAAATGGTAAAAGTAATTGGAGTAAGATTTCGTACAGCAGGGAAGGTTTATTATTTTGACCCCCTGGAGTTTGAGATAAAGAGAGGTAGCCATGTCATCGTTGAGACTGCCAGAGGCGTTGAATACGGTACTGTTGTGGGCGGCATCAGAGAAGTGACCGATGACGAGGTGATTCAGCCCCTTAAGCCGGTGATCAGGATCGCCACAGAAAAAGATGATGAGACGGAGGCTTCAAATAAGCAAAAGGAAAAGGAAGCATTCAAGATCTGCCTTGAAAAGATCAGAAAGCACGGACTTGAGATGAAGCTCATCGATGCCGAATACACATTTGACAACAATAAAGTATTGTTTTATTTCACCGCGGACGGCAGGATCGATTTCAGAGAGCTGGTAAAGGATCTGGCAGCTGTGTTTAAGACCCGTATAGAGCTCAGACAGATCGGTGTCAGGGATGAGACAAAGATCCTTGGCGGAATCGGTATCTGCGGCAGACCATTGTGCTGTCACAGCTATCTTTCCGACTTTATTCCCGTGTCCATAAAGATGGCAAAGGAGCAGAATCTGTCCTTAAATCCCACAAAGATATCCGGCGTGTGCGGAAGACTTATGTGCTGCCTTAAAAATGAGGAGGATACATACGAGGAATTAAACAGAAAGCTTCCCGGTGTAGGCGATAATGTAAAAACCCCTGAGGGACTTACAGGCGAGGTGCACTCCGTAAATGTTTTAAGACAGCTTGTTAAGGTCCTTATCGAAAACGGAGATGAGAAGGAACTTAAAGAGTATCCCGTGGATCAGGTGACTTTCAGACGAAGACACGGCAAGAAAGAGGATCCCGAGCTTTCGGCAGAGGAGTTAAAAGAACTTCAGAAGCTTGAGGAGGAAGAACTTGAGGAGATCGCAGAAAACGCGGCCGCTAAGCAGGAGAAGCGAAACAATCGTCAGGACAGAAATTTTGATAAAAACTCTGACAGAAACTCCGATAGAAACAGAGATAAAAAAGAGCAGGACAGATTTAAGGGCGACAGAAGAAACGACGAAAAGGGTCAGGGGTCAGAGAGAAACGACCGCAGAAACAATGACAGGAACAAAGGTCAAAAGCCCGGAAAAGATGTAAAGAACCCTGCCGCAAACGGAAACACAAATCAGCCTTCAGAAGGCGCACAGACCGATGGCAATCAGTCACAGGCAAACGGCGACAAGCCAAAGAACAAGAACAATCATAACAGGAACAGACACAGAAACAGAAACCGTAATAACGGCGGAAACAATCAGGACAGAAAAGAGGTAAATCATGACGGTGGAGCTGAAAGCTAACGAGCGTCTTGACGATCTTCAAAGAAACGGATATCGGATAATCCAGAATCCGGAAAAGTTTTGTTTCGGAATGGATGCCGTACTGTTATGCGGTTTTGCAAAGGGCAGAGAAAGCGATATTCTGCTTGACCTTGGAACGGGAACTGGGATAATCCCTCTTTTGATGGAGGGCAGATACGGTTTGAAGCACCTTACCGGCCTTGAGATACAGGAGGAAAGTGCGGACATGGCAAGAAGAAGCGTCGCTTTAAATGACCTTCAGGATAAAATTGATATAGTGACAGGAGATATAAAGGAGGCAGGCGAAAAATTCAAGTCTGCTTCTTTCGATATAATAACCTGTAACCCACCCTACATGATAGGAAACCATGGCATCAAAAATCCGGAGGGGCCAAAAGCCATCGCAAGACATGAAGTTCTTTGCACATTGGACGATGTGCTTAAGGCGGTGGCCACATTGCTAAAACCCGGAGGACATTTTTTCATGGTACACAGGCCCTTCAGAATGGCTGAGATTATGACAAAGATGTCAGAATACAAGATCGAGCCAAAGAGGATGCAGCTTGTATACCCCTACGTGGACAAGGAGCCCAATATGGTCCTGATAGAGGGGGTAAGGGGCGGAAAGAGCAGGATGACTGTGGAAAAACCCCTGATAGTATATGATGCTCCAGGCGTGTATAACAGAGAGATATATGATATCTACGGATATTAACAGCAGAAACTTTCGAGGATAAAGATGGCAGGAATACTTTATTTATGTGCTACTCCCATTGGGAATCTGGGGGATATGACTCCCAGAGTTATAGAGACATTAAACGAGGCGGATGTGATCGCAGCGGAGGATACCAGAAATTCCATAAAGCTTCTGTCGCATTTTGACATTCATACCCCCATGACCAGCTACCATGAGTTTAACAAGGTGGAGAAGGCAGAATATCTGATAGGTCAGCTTGAGAGCGGTTTGAACGTGGCACTTATAACAGATGCGGGAACGCCGGCCATATCGGATCCCGGCGAAGTGCTTGTAAAGATGTGCAATGACAGAGGAATAAGGGTGACATCGCTCCCCGGGGCATGTGCCTGCATAACGGCGCTGACTCTTTCAGGACTTCCCACCAGGAGATTCTGTTTTGAAGGGTTTCTGCCTTTTGAAAAGAGGGACAAGAAGCCCATATTGGAAGAACTAAAAAAAGAAAGCAGGACCATAATCTGCTATGAAGCGCCCCACAGACTTGTAAAGACTTTGGAGGAATTGTACAAGACTTTGGGAGACAGAAAAGTCACTCTCTGCAGGGAGCTTACAAAGAAGTTTGAGACTGTCATGCCCACAACCCTAAAAAAAGCTCTTGAGTACTACAGCACAGAGGAGCCCAGAGGCGAATACGTCCTGGTGATAGAGGGAAAAAGTTTTGAGGAATTAAAACAGGAGGAAATATCTTCCTGGGAGAACATGACCATAGAAGAACATATGAATCTTTATATTTCAGGCGGAATGGATGAAAAGAGTGCCATGAAGCAGGTTGCCAAGGACAGAGGCGTCGGAAAGAGGGAAATCTACGCCCATATCCATGTGGAAAAGGAGGAATGATCTGTGGCAAGTAATTGTGACGCATGTGTCAATTATGTTTATGATGAGGATTACGAAAGCTATTCCTGCATGGTAAATCTGGATGAGGACGAGTACTACAGATTTATTACGGGAACGCAGAGGGAATGTCCGTATTTCAGGGCAGACGATGAATATGCGGTGGTAAGGCATCAAATGTAGGAGGGGCTATGATACATCTGGGGGTATACGGTAATTCAAAATGGAGTCTTTTGATGAAAAGACTTCTGGAAAATGAGTATTCGGAGATTCTTTCCTCAAACGGTGGGGATAAGGTGAAGGCAGACTGTCTGGTGGTCCCTGAGCCTTCAGCGGAGGGGGAGATAACTGTGGATGATTTCCTGCAAAAATATTTAAGCGGCGAATTGTCCGTCCTTGTAATACCCAAGGAATATTACATGCAATACAATGATCTGGTGTTTGAACTTCTGCGTGGAGGGATGAACACGGACGATATCTATAACGGCATCAGACTGTTTGAAGGGATCGAAGAGAACAGGGAACTGATCCCATATCTGGTGACTCCCATGGCGGAGGATTCCTATTTATCTTATCTTGAATATCATGTGGCAGACCATTGCAATCTGAATTGCAAATACTGCACACATTATTCGCCTTTGGTTGAAAAGCCGGTATTTACCGATTTTGACAAATTCAAAAAAGACATAAATCAGCTAAAAAAATACATAAAAGACATTGGTGTCATAAGAATACTTGGTGGAGAACCCCTTTTAAATCCCGAGCTTCCAAGGTTTATTGAGTTATCGAGAGAAGTTTATCGCGGCAGTTTGATCACAGTGGTCACAAATGCGATGCTCCTTGACAGGATAAGCGATGAATTAAAGGATGCCATGAGAAAAAACAAGGCGTTCTTTCATATATCATTCTATCCGCCCCTTGAAAAGAAGATCGGCGAGATAAAGAAGATGCTGGTGGATGAAAAGATTCCATTCACCATAACGGATATGATCCCGGAGTTTAATAAAACGCAGACCATAAAGCCAAACGGGAATCCGGACTTTTTTTACGAGTGTTTCCAGGCGGGATGTACATGTCTCCATGACGGAAAGCTGGCACCCTGCTACGCACCCTTTACAACAAAGTATTTCAATGAAAAGTATGGAAAATCCCTTCCCACGGATGAGGGCATAGATCTGTATTCGGATGAACTGACGGTGGAAAAGATAAAACTCGGTCTTCTGGTTCCTATGGCTAGATGCAGTTTTTGCATTGCGGGTGAACCGCATAAGTGGGAGAGTGTCGGCAAAAAATCAACTCT
>JAGDCK010000166.1 GCA_017958585.1 Lachnospiraceae bacterium | reverse complement strand
CTGTATCGATGGTCTGAGCCACTCTTATGTACTTTCCGTCAAGAGTTCTGTCATCCCAGGCCAGTTCATCAGGCACATGATCCGGATCAAAGGGAATTCCAAGAAGGTTTCCTGCTCTGGCGCCCTTGGGGATGCAGATGGCAGGAGACAAGGGAATGAGAAGCTTTACCACCTCTTTTTCCATAGGGGCAACAAGCATGGAAAGGAGTCCGCCCTGGGAATGGCCGCAAAGATAAACCTCAGTTACGAAATCCAAAGTTTTCACGTAGTCAAAAGCTGCCATTGCGTTTGAAATCCACTTATGAAGTGTGTGGTTTCTAAACTCCCCGTCGCTTTCACCGTGGCCATACATCTCAACCCTCAGGGTTGCAATGCCGATTTCGTTCATGGCCTCCTGTACTCCGATAATGTGAGTCTCGGTGGCATAGCCGGTAAAGCCATGAATTATAATGCAAAGGGGACATTTTGCCGCCCCGTCCTTTGGCATGTCAAGAAACGCGTTAAGTCTTGTTTTGTCGTCGTAAATGTACATTGTGTAATCCCTTCCTCAAATTATATTCCTTAAGAATTATAGCATGAATTAAATAAATCTTAATCAAATTTGCCCCTTTTTCTTCCAATCCCCTTGGTATAGTCAAGGCGAAGGTGCAGTTTGGGACTGTCCCCAATTGCACATCTTCGAGAGGAGAATAAATATGAGGAAGCGATTGACACCTGTAGTGCTGGCATTATCGCTGGCGCTGACGGCCTGTGGCAAAGAAGCTGAAGGGGCTTTGGATACCACTGAGGTGGTGGAGGCAACCACTCCTGAGCTGACTCCCGAGATTACCCCGGAACCTACTGAGGAGCCGGAACCGGAGCCTGCAAAGTTTGAGTTTAACCCCCACGTGTACTCTCCGATTTTGGCCGAAAGATTCGGGCCTGAGTACTGGGAGAGCTTTTATAACCTTTGCGATGCACTTCGTGCAGGCGAGGATACCTTCGAATGTGCAAGCCAGGAAGTTTACGACTGGTGTACCGAGGAAGTAATTTTGTGCGCACTTTTCCCCGCTGCCTGCTGTAAAGTATGCGGCGTAAGCGACGACGGAACCGTACCTTTTGAAAATGGTGTCGGCAGGATTTACTACAAGATGCCAAAAGAGGAATTCCTTCAGAGGGAAAAGGATTTTGAGGACATGATCACTGAGATTCTAAATGATAATGTCCGTACGGATTACAGTGATTTTGAGAAGACTCTGGCGATTCACGATTATTTTGCCAGAGAATATACATACGATGAAGACATCTTCGACCACGAGGATGACGGAGCCAGTTACAGCACCTTTGTGTATAAAAACGGTGTGTGCTCCGAGCTGGCCATAGCCTATGCCTATCTTTTGATGCAGTGCGGCGTTGATGCGATTTCAGCCGGAAGTTTCGATATCTTCCACTCTTTTGACTACGTAAGGCTCAATGGAAAGGGGTATTTTATCGATCCCACCTGGTCTTTATGGTCGGAATACAATACGGATCACACCCCGCTTCATTACTTTTTAATTACTGAAAAAGACAGGGAAATTGACGGCTGCACCATCGAGAACAACAAGGTTGAGCTTTTGAGATATTTCAATGCGGTATTAAAGATCGATGATTACGTGGTTTCCGCCACGGATGATACATATGCGGCCTTCAGAAGAACCCATTTTCTTGGCATGGACACGGAAAAGAATATTGTGAAACTGCTTGATCTTGAAACAGGCAAGACACGTGAGTTTCACTATGAAGATTAATGAGGAGAGAAAAAAATGAAAAAAAGATATTTACCCATAGTGCTTGTAGCGGCACTTACACTTACTGCTTGCGGCAAGGGAGCGGAAGGGTCTTCCGACGTGGTGAACGAGCTTACATCTGAAGAAACTGTAGCCACCGATTTTACCGCCACCGATTCCGAGGAGCCTGTGGCATCCTTCGTAAACGACCCAGCAAAAGAAGCCGAAACCACTGACGATGCAGCCTATGCCATCGGTGAAAATGTTGTTGACGGCAAGTACGTTTTTAACTCACATGTTTTTTCCGATAATGATACAGCAGCATGGGGAACCAACGGCAGAGACGCTCTTTTCAATCTCTGCGACGCCTTGAGAAAGGGCGAGGATACCTTCGAATGCGCCAATGAGCAGGCCTACATGAATGCCATCGGCGGACGACTTATCAACTACTACTTCCCGGTAGCCTCAAACTGTGTTATGGAAGTGGAGGGCACAAGTTTTGAAAACGGTGTGGGAAAAATCAATTATCTCATTCCCAAGGAAGAATTCCTTGAGAGGGAGAAGGCCTTTGAGGAGCAGATTGTAACCATTTTAAATGAAAATGTTAAGCCGGATTACAGCGATTTTGAAAAAGCCTTGGCTTTATATGTATACATCTCACAAAATTACACATATGACTATGATAAAGCAGAACGTCTCGGTCCCGATACAGACGATGTTCTGACCTACAGCCCCCTCGCCCTCGGCAAGGGAATCTGCCAGGAGTTTTCGGGATTATACTCATATCTTCTGATGCAGTGCGGCGTCCAGGCCGATGTAGTGTGCGGAGACATGTATGATGCTACCACTCCCGGTCACCAGTGGGATTTCGTCAGAATTAATGGCACTGATTATTATGTTGACACCACCTTTGCACTTCATGACCCGGAAGTGTGTGATGATCACACACCCCTTGAGTATTTCCTTATGACTGATGACATGCGTTCATTATATGGGAACTTTGATCCCGGCACCTATCAGATGTGCGGCCAGGGCGAAAAAAGCCGCTCCTACTTTGATATTTACGCCAAAGATGACCGCTACAGTGTGCTGTGGAACG
>JAGDCK010000165.1 GCA_017958585.1 Lachnospiraceae bacterium | reverse complement strand
AGGTATCTGACCACGGTCTTCCTGCCATTATTTTTGAAGAGTGGACTGAGAGTGAAGTATCGGATATTTTCAAAAAAAGCCTTGGCGGCGAATGCATAAGCGAAGAGGAAAGAAGAAAATATCAGACCGCTCTTTTGATATTTTTAGGAAGAGAATATCACAAAAAAAACTGGGTTATGCAGCTTCACTTCGGAGTTCAGAGAGACTTAAACAAAAAGATCTATAAAGCCCTCGGTGCGGATGCAGGGATCGATGCCATATTAAACGGAGCATCAAGCTACGAGCTTGGCAGATTTTTAAATGCCCTTTCAGAGACCGGTGAACTTCCAAAGACAATCCTGTATTCCCTTAACCCTGCGGACAATGCTTTTATAGATTCCTGCATCGGATGTTTCCAGGACGGTGCAGAGATCGGCAAAGTGCAGCACGGAGCGGCATGGTGGTTTAACGACCACAAGGCCGGAATGACAGAGCAGATGACAGGCTTTGCAAACATGGGAGTTTTGGGAAACTTCGTGGGAATGCTCACGGATTCCAGAAGCTTTCTGTCATATACAAGACATGAATATTTCAGACGTATCCTCTGTGAGATGATAGGGGATATGGTGGAAAAAGGGGAGTATCCTGCGGAAGAAAAATCCCTTCAGAGGATAGTCACCGGAATATGCTACGGAAATGCCAAGAGGTATTTTGGCTTTTGAACTGAGTAAATTTTTATACATTTACCGTAATTTTTCGTCCGGGTCCATCTTTAAAATATTGTTGGGGCATTCTTACAGTTTGCTCACAATATGCCTATAGGCAGGAAAGGACCAGGGGTTACAAATGAGAATTAAAAGAACGATTGCAATGCTCATGTCTGTTGTGATGGTGGCATCATTTTTGCCGCAACAGACTGTAAGAGCAGCAGAAAAACAGCCTGAGATCGATTGGGAGACATTGCTTGAGACCGATCGAGAGCAGGGTGTAGCAACAGCAAAGGATCTGTATGATGCGGGGGAGATATCCCTTGTAACGGATCCAAACTGGACGGTGGGTGGCACCTACAAAGATTTAAACAGTCACTATTGGACCAACAACAGCAATATTTCCATGGAGACAGTCGCAACTGATGTCAGCGGAAATGAGATCAATGCTGTAAAGATCAGTTCAAAGCAGGTCATGGCTTCGGATTCAGCTGGTCAGGCCAATTTCAGGATGCACCTTAATGTAAAAAAAGGTGACAGACTTCTGTATGCGTTTAGGATCAAGGCTGTCAGTGTGGACGGAAACGAAGAAAGCGGTACAGTTGTCACAAGCCTGCGCCTCAGGCCGGATACTGACAAGTATAGCTGGGGCGAGTATATTGCGGTAAATGACATTACCTGTAATATTGGCGAGGACTGGAAACTTGTGGCGGGTGTGGCAGATTCGCCCGTGGATGCTTCGGCTAATCCGGATAAACCGTTTGGTGCAGTGATATTTCAGCAGGGACTTTATGTGGAGGATTTTCTGGTAAAAGACCTGGTGGTGTATAACCTTAGTGAAGCAGTGGAAGAAGCAGCAGAAGAGCCTTCAGAAGAACAAAAGGATGATGGAGGAGAGGAAGAACTTGGAAAGGTACTTGAAAAGTATGCCCAAGGTGAAGCATCTTTACTGACCGCAGAAGAATGGAACGGAGTAGGAAGCAAGGGCGATAATTGTTGGGTTGATTTCAATAATTCTCTGACTGCTGCCGATGTCAAAGCGACTCCGATAAACGATGAAGTCTATGGAAAAGCACTTCATATTGAGACATTCAAAAAAGCGGATGGCAATTATCACGGCCAGATCTTTTTCAAACTTACGGGAAAAGTAAAAACCGGTGACCGGCTGTTCTATGCTTTCAGAATGAAGGGAATAAGCAATGATAGTATTCCCGGTGAAGCAGTGACCAATATGCGGATCCGTCCCAGCAACGAAGGGGATGCGGTCATGAACTTCCAACGGGAC
This sequence comes from Lachnospiraceae bacterium, assembly GCA_017958585.1. Classification (GTDB taxonomy): domain Bacteria; phylum Bacillota; class Clostridia; order Lachnospirales; family Lachnospiraceae; genus RGIG10340. The sequence continues at coordinate 6,137 of JAGDCK010000165.1, read as the reverse complement.
AATATCAGAGAAACCGTGGATGATGACTGGACGCTGATATGGGGGTATGCAGATGCCCCGGCTGATTCGGCAAACAGTAACAGTGTAGATATAAACGGAAACAAGTATGGTGCGTTTGTGCTTCAGGTTGGTATGGCAAAGGAAGCCTTTGAGATAGCTGATCTACAGATATTTGATCTGAGCAGAACGCCGGGTGAAGCGGATGAAGCTGAACCTGAAGTGGAGAGAATGTCTTTTGACGAAGTGATGCAATTATTTTCCGAAGGAAAAGGAACAGTACTTACCTATCCTTCGCTTGCAGATACAAATGCCTACGAGACGGAGATACAGGAGCCACTTTCCGATAACGGAAGTGACTTTGTGACAACTCTTGTGGAAGCTCCAAATACTGATTCCGGTATTGCACTAAACATTAAGACAAAAAAGACCGGAGACCAGGCTTGGGATGCACAGATATATTTTAATCTGGATCATACCAAACAGGTCAGCAAGGGTGATACCTTGTTTTTTGGATGCAAAGTAAAGGGCATCAGCTCAGTGACAAACAAAGAGGCTATGTTTGTTACTGCAAATACCAGGATCAGACCGGATAGAAGCACATCTTCCAATTTTGACATCACGGCGAATATAAATGCCGATGATCCGAATGCATGGACACAGATATACGGCTCCTGTCAGGCTGCAGCATCATCGACAGACATTGACGGTGTCTGGGTTTTCCAGGTCGGAAATGCCATACAGGAACTGGAGATAGCAGATGTTTTTGTGATTGACTTTGGAAAGGAATTTTCCGATAAGGAAATGCCTGTCATGACAAAAAGCTATCTTGGTATGGATGAGGACGCAAAATGGAGAAAGGATGCCCTGGAGAGGATAGAAAGGATCCGAAAGCAGGATGTGACAGTTAAGGTTGTAGACAAAAACGGAAATCCTGTGGAGGGAGCCAAAGTGACTGTGGAGCAGCAAAGACATGCCTTTGGATTTGGTACCATAGTCAATGTGGATGAATACAATAAATGGGATGCTGCAAAGCAGGCAAAGTACAAAGAAGCTTTTGAAAAGATCGCTCACAACAGAGCAGGTTTCGAAAATGCATTAAAACATTATTACATTACAGATCCCACCAGACAGGGATTGGTGGATGAATGGCTTGATTATTTTGATTCAAAGGACATGGATGTACGTGGTCACGTGCTTATCTACGGCGATGACAGCAGGCTTCGAAATGTAGATATGGGCGGAGTGTCCACGGACATGCCCGAGAAAGATCTTTTTGTATCAGGCACGGCAGAAGGTAATAATGCTCTCATGGAATGGTCCGTGAACCATATCCGTACCTATATGGAAAAATATAAGGGCAGGATCTACAACTGGGATGTGGTAAATGAGAATATGACATCCCATGATTGGGCAAACAGACTAAGCGCCTTAGCCAAAAGTGATGCGGATTACGGTTTTGATACTGTGGCTGAATGGTTCAGCGTAGCCGGGGAGACAGATCCTGATGTGAAGTTAACTTACAATGACTATGGAATTTTATCCAGAGACAAAGGCCATCAGGATTATCACTATGAGCTTTGCAAATATCTGACAGAGAATTCGCCCATCACAACCATCGGTATTCAGGGACATGTAAGTCTGATCTCTCCCATTGAGATCATCAATATCCTTGACAGATTCTCAGAACTTGGCAAAGAGATTGAGATCACTGAGTTCACATATGAGGATGATGATCTGGAATTCCAGGCGAGATTCACAAAGGATTTTATGATAGCCGTGTTTAGTGAGGAGGCTGTGACTTCCATCACCACATGGGGATTTTATCAGGGTTGTATGTACCAGCCAAAGGCTTCCATGGTTGACAACAACTTTAACTTAAAGCCAAACGGTCAGATCTGGAGAGATATGATCTATGACGAGTGGTGGACCGATGAAAACGGAGTTACCGACAGTGACGGATCATATCAGGTGAGAGCTTTCAAAGGAACTCAAAGAATCACTGTGACAAACGGTGACTTTGTAAAAGAATATGAAGTGGAAGCAGGGGATGGACCTGTTGAACTTACTGTGGTGGACGATCTGAGTCCGGTACAGGAAAACAGTGGCGAGATAACGGACCCGGAGACTCCCGGTACCGATGATCATGGAACTGTTGATAACCCGGATACCGGTTTGGACGAAGAGGACAAGGGGTCCGATGAAGACGACGATGCCAATCTGCCTGAGGACAATACTCCATCGGAAATTAAACCGGTGATCACCATTGAAAAAATAGTGGTGGTGGTCGTCAAAATAGTGACAAGCGTTCTGCGATTCTTGGGAGGATTATTTGGTCGCAGATAGGGTGGTTTTAATTTTCGAGGAGGAAATGGCTGGATTCATTCAATAGAAGCCGGAAGTGAGATTGTGGATGGGGAAGGAAGAGTGAACACAACACTATACAAATGTGATGTTCAGTTATAAAAGGATTTTAGTAAGGAACAGATGTGAAAAGACTATTTTTGAACAGGTCAATAAGAACCAGAATTACATTTTTATACACTGTGTTTGCAGTGATACTTATCTGCATCATCACGTGTTATGCATACTATTTTGCAACAGGTCTGTTAAAACGTCAGGAGACTTTCATACTGCAGGATTCGCTGGAATATCTGGAAAAGACCATAAGCAGTGGTATAAACTCGGCCAACGGAGAATTTATCAGCATCTTTGACGATGCCGGATTTACGCAGCTTTACTTCAAGGCATTGAGCGAGTATTGCGACCCGGCAGACCGGATCAGGTTTGATAATGAATTTCAGAGTTATCTGTTAAATATCAAACTTAGAAATCATGACATCATTGACGAGATCAGGCTTTATTCCACGGACAGAAACGTGTATTCAAGCGAGTACAGGTTTCCAATGGATTTTGAGACATTCAGAAAGACTCCATACTATAACTTATGTATGGATGAAAAGAACAGGATACTGTATCTGAACAGCCCTGATGAAGATGTCTTTTACATCGTAAGATCCTTTTATTATCAAAACAGTGAGTCAGGGGATTCCCTGAGTCCCAAGGTGGGGTATCTGTCAGAGGAGGATGAAGATTACAGTATATTGGTCTTTGCCATAAAGAAAAAATATCTGATGAATATCATCAAAAAAGAGGCAGAGAAGAGACAGACGGCTGTACTCATCCTGGATACAGAGGGCAGATCCGTAGTGGACGCAGGGAATCCGGACTGGCTTACAGACAGTCAAAAGAAGACATTAAGAGAAGAAATCGCCGGTCATACGGAACGGGGATTTGAAGGAGAATTTGAAAAAGACAGGCTTGGTATCCATATCAGAAAAATGGATACCACAGGCTGGAATATAGTATATATCTACGACATGAATATTTTATACAGACAGACCGGTGAGATCAGAAAAGTTGCCGGTATTCTGTTTGTCATAACGGTTATAGTTGTATTCTTCATGGCGAATTTTGTGGCAGGGACGGTTACAAAACCGCTCCGCACGCTGGCAAAGACCATGGACAATGCTATTGAAAATAATATGACAGTTCAGTTTCATACCAAATATAACGATGAAGTGGCAGAACTTGGGACTAATTTTTCCAGGTTGATGACCAGGATATCAAAACTGCTTGCAGACGTAAAACTTGCGGAAAGTCAAAAACATGCGGAGGAACTGAAAGCACTTCAGGCTCAGATAAACCCGCATTTTTTATATAATACACTGGACATGGTCTATTGGATGGCGAAAATGGAAAAACAGGACAGGATAGCAAACCTTATTGCCGATCTGGCGGATTTTTTCAGATTGAGCTTAAACAAGGGTGAGGATATCACTTATGTAAAAAAAGAGATAGATCATGTGAGGAAATACATGGAGATCCAAAAGGTCAGAATGGATGGAAAGTTTGACTTCAGGATCGATGTGGAAGAGGGACTTGAGAATGAAAAGGTTCCAAAGCTGATTCTGCAGCCTGTTGTGGAGAACGCACTTATTCATGGTTTTGAGAACATAGACTATTCAGGATTTATTTCGATACGGGTGAAAAGAAACGGTGACAGGATCTGTTTTACGGTAAAGGATAATGGAAAGGGAATGGATTCTTCATTGTGCGATAGACTTAACCGTGGAGAAAATGACGTAAAGGACAGAGACAGTCACGGATATGCCATAGCAAACGTGATGGAGAGGATTAAACTGTATTCAGGTGTGGAAAACGCCTTGCATTTTATCTCATCCCCCGATAACGGAACGGAAATAGAGATCGTATTTCCTGTTGGATACGAGGAGGAAAAAGTAAGTGACAAAAATGATGGTGGTAGAGGATGAAAAAATATTGCGTGAAGGAATCTGTCTGGTGGGCGACTGGAACAGCAACGGAGTGGAGATCTGTGCTGCGGTCAGCAACGGACAGGAAGCTCTTGACATCATCGAGGAGAAAAAACCGGATATAGTTCTCACCGATGTGGTGATGCCGGTGATGGACGGTTTGGAACTTACAAAGAAACTGTACGAAAAATATCCCGAGATACGTGTGATCCTTTTGTCCGGACACGAGGAGTTTCAATTCGTAAAAAAGGCAATGGAATATAAAGCCTGTAATTATCTGTTAAAACCCGCAAAGATAGAGAGACTTATCGAGGTTGTGGGAAGTGTCAAAGATGAACTGGAGTCGGAGAGGCACCTGAAGGAAAAACTCGAGCAAAGCGTCCCCATTGTCAGAGAACATTATATCAATCAGCTTCTAAGCGGTACTGAATATGACGAAGAGCATATCAGGCAGCAGTTTGATTTTTTGAATATACCAATAGACAGGTCAAATCCTGTCGTCATGATATGTGAACTGGACGGTTATCACGAAAACAGAGTAGAAATGCAGCTGGCTCTGATGCAGTTAAAGGAGCTCTGTACGGGTATAGTGGGAAATGAATATCAGAGCATGGTGGTGGAGGATATAAAGGACAGGGAGGTTGTAATAGTAAATCTCCCGCGGGGAATGAATTCCAAGGACTTTACACTTTATCTTCAGGGAAAGGCAGTAAGGATACAAAAGGAGATGAAGAGGAAGACCGGAAAGACCGTAAGTGTCGGTATCAGCCGTATTGTCTCTGATATATCCAGACTTTCAAAGGCATATCGGGAAGCAGAAAAAGCTTTGAATTACCGCTTTTTTATGGGTATGGAAACCATCATCTTCATAGGTGATATAGAGCGGGAAAAGCATGGGGACTGGGTGGCTGTCAAAGAACGTGAGGATGCTCTGGCAGAGTCCATTCAGGTAGGAGACATTGACGGAACAAGACAAAACGTGATCCGGTATTTCGATAAGCTTGGCGAATACGCCGTTTATGGGCAGGAATTTATATTTGAGAAAATAAATACATTTATAAGTTATCTTTTGAGATATCTTTCGGTGGAGAGCCCTGTGGAACGAAAAGATGTAAATGAGAAACTTAATGGACTGTTTGATATTCTTGCCTGTCGTGAAAAATGTCCTACCATGGCAGGACTTGAACAGTCGGTTGAGGAGGTTCTCAGTGAAGTAGCCAAAGTGATCAATAACAACAGACTGCTCAGAAATGAGGGAATCATCGAAAGGGCTAAAAAGTACATCCGTGGTAATCTTGCGGGGGATGTCTCCCTGATCACAGTTTCGGAATACGTCTTTGTGAGTCCTAACTACCTGAGCTTTCTGTTTAAGGAAAACGGCGAGAATTTCAAAGACTATGTGGTGCGCATCAAAATGGAACGCGCCAGGGAACTTATGGAGATGGGGACACTTACACTTAATCAGATAGCGGCAGAACTGGGATACAAAGATGGAAGATATCTTTCACAGGTTTATAAAAAATACTGGAGATAAAAGGGATGATATTGCGGAAGTTTTCATACTTTGGAAATAAGTTTTTAGCACACTCCTTTGCTAGACTGTAACTGTTAAGTTACAACAAAAAAAGGAGGAACTAAAATGAAAAACAAAAAACTGAGTGCAATGTTTGCGATCGTAACAGCATTGACACTCCTTGCAGGTTGTGGAAGCGTTTCATCCACAGGAGCAAATGATGCATCCAAACAGGACGCATCAACCGAGAGTACTGAGACAGCCGGCAGTGTATCTGATGAGAAAGAGCCTGT
>JAGDCK010000164.1 GCA_017958585.1 Lachnospiraceae bacterium | reverse complement strand
TTACGTTCTTTTATTTTTTGGTATTCTTTTTTATTCTGATTTCTTTATTCTAATTTCTTTATTCTGTTTTCTTTATTCTGTTTTCTTTATTCTGTTTTCCGATTTCTATTTTTTGCTTTTAATTCCACATTTTTATTTATATTCCGGCAGTCATGCTGTACATATTCCGGATACAGCCGTAAATGACCACCATCAATATTGCCGCCACTAGACCCAGCTGATAAAAGGTCACTTTTCTATCGAGGGAGGTTTTTTTGCTCGACAGATATGACTTTTCCATATCTCTTATCACTTCAGATGTGTCCTTTAAAAGGTCCACCACCTTGCCCGTGTCAAAGGCCTGCAATATTGCAATACAGAGAAAATCCATGTATCCGTTGTCAAACTTTCCCGACAGATCTTCCAGGGCCTGTCTGAGATCCGACTTTGCCGCAATATCCGTCGCAAACTCGTATATACCGGCTTTTAATCTCTCATTCTCAAGCTGGAAGTAACATTCGGACAGTGCGTCCGTCACATATACTCCGGCCTTTACCCTGACAATGATCTGTCTGAAGATCAGCTTGATCTCCGGCATCATTTTCTCGTTGTCACTCCTGTTCATTCTCTCCAGCAGGATATCCGGCAACATAAACAAAAAGATCATCAGTACAAACGCCGGAATGGCCCCGAGCATAAGCCCGAATACCATTGCGCCCGCTGCAAAAAGTATCTTTATCACCATGAAACCGGTGGCATTTATCCTCCTTCCAAAATGGTAGGCCGCGCCTTTTTTAACAAGGCGAACCTCCAATTGTTTGAAATACGGAAGATCCTGCGCTTTTTTTCCTGCAAGCCCGACATAATCCCTGAATGACTTAACGATCATCCTTGGAGGAAGCCGGCCACATAGAAAATACATGGACATACCGGCAAAAATTGCCGAAAAGATTATAGAAATATACATATATAAACCATTCCTTTCAAAAATTAGTTTCAGAAAAAAAATTATCCGATCCGATAAGACAAGCTTCGGGGTTAAGCTGACTACTTCCCAAGCTTTACGATCTCTATTCCATAGAGAAGAAATACAAAAGATACTATCCCCAGGGCAACGCGCCCCACAGTTGTAAACAAAAGGATATCGATAACGGAAAGCTCCATTATCTTTCCTGCAAAAAACAGGATCACAACGGAGAGAACCACCAATATCGCCAATTCCACCAAAGCCTCTCCCATCAGGCTTTTTCTCTCGTTTAAGGAGCTTTGATATTCCCTGACGTCGCGCCTGCTCTCCTTTAAAAGCTTTGAAAGATCAGCGCTGTAGCGGATACCGGCTTCCAGATTAAGGATGAGCTCCTTGAACTTTTTATGCTCAACGGAATCCATTAGCCCCATGAGCGCCAGTGACAGGTCCCCGGTGGTATTTGCCTCATAAAAGCATTTTTCAAGGGCCCCCTTTAGAGGTTCGTCCAGATATCTGCTTACTCTGTAGAGGATCGATGCCAGCTCTCCCCCGGTTATGGAGTAATTTCCCAGAAAATCCATAAGCTTTATCATATCCCCATCCACCTGTTTAAAGGCTCTCTCCTTCATGACAAACAGGATTACAAACTGCGTAAAAATGAGGATAAATATCAGACATATGGACATTGCCATTCCAAGTCCCAAAAGAGCTCCGCCGGAGAGTAAAACCGCTGCCATCACCAGGTTTATCATTAAAAACACCTCTGCGCTAAGCCACTTTAGCTTTAATCTCACGGTGCTGTACTCCAGAAATCGGTCCAGTTTCTGCATAAGGGACATATTTCTGTTCATGGCACTTAGTCTTTGCCTGTTTTTTAATAGTCTGAGTTTCTTGTTTTTATCCATCACTTCCCTGGTGGCAGACAGGGCTCTTCGCAGTACCCTTCCTCTTTTCATGGCTAAAAATAAAAACACACAACCCAAGAACAAAAATGCAAAAATAACTGTTTCAACCCACATTAAAAAATCCTCTCAAACACAAAATTTGATGTGGCATCATCGTAACCCTTTAAGTCGTAAATCTCTTTTACCTTGTAATGCTCCATGAATACCAGCGTGTTAAAGCACTCCATCATCTTCATAAGCTCCCTCTTTGAATACCTGCTCTCATACATGCAATAATCCACCAGTTTTTCCGGAGCCTTCATGGCGGAAGGCGCATGGATCGTGGCGGCACACATCTGTCCCGTATATGCTGCATTTAGCAGATAAATGGCCTCATCTCCCTTGACCTCGCCGATTATAAAGAAATCCACATCCATGGTAAGCCCGGCGATGCTGATATTTTTCAGGTCGTATTTCACCGCCCCCTCGGACACCTGGGGGAGGGAATGCAAAAACATCATATCCGGATGGTCCATGGTGGTAAGTTCATCGGCCTGCTGTGCCACAAGCACCGCGCAGTCATCCGGCAAGGTCTCCTTTAATGCATTTAAAAGTGTGGTTTTCCCGGAAGAATTTCCGCCTGAAATTAATGTAGAACCGCTGCCAAACCGCTCCACCAAAAGTTCCGCCGTCTCCCTGTCAAGCATCCCCTCCTCGATCAGATCTCCGATCTTTGGGAAGGTCTTTGGCACCTTTCGAATACAGAGATAGGGCTCTGTTCCCGTGTTTACCAGTGGCATTGAAATTGTGAATCTGAGTATGAAATCCGGATGTGATTCGTTGTCCGTGAATCTTTGAATTGCGTTTAGATTTGAGATATTGACCTGATTTTTGGTGGCGATATAGTTTATAAACCGCCTGTAATCTTCCTCATCCTCAAAGGAGACCCGCGCCTTTTTGCGCCTTCCCCTGACCTTAATCCTGATATTGTCATATCCGACCACCCTGATGTCCGACACACTTTTGTCATCTATCAGCTGTGACAAAACAGAATAGCCGAAAATATATTGCTCGAACGAGTTTAACAGCACTATCCCGCCCGAATCATCGGTCACAAAATTTGTGTCTATGTAGCTCTTTGCTTCCGCCAAAAACTCCTCCTTGGAGATCTGCCCTTTTTTCATGGCGATAAGGGTGCTTTGCTTGTGAGTGATATAATCCTCCACCAGATTTTTTAACTGATCCGGAGAATGATCCATAAAAATCCCCCTTTAATGCATTATTTGATTTTCAAAAAAAGTGAAATTTTGGTCGATCCGACCTGAACTTTTAAAAAAGTGATGATTGAAATTTACTATTTTTGATTCCTCTTGTCAATACCCATTGTGATTTTTATGAAAAAATGTTATAATCGTATACGTTCAAGTATTATATTATGAGGAGGATGAATATGAGCGCTGGATTTTTGATTCTGGGTGGCGGATTACTAATCATCATTATTGCGGTGGTCATCTCCGTTGTTTCCTCTGTGGTAAGTGCAATAGCCGCAGATCAGGACGAAGAGGAATAAAGATTTAGAGGTTGCAAAATGCAACCTCCTTTTTATTTAAATCTGTTTATTTAAATCTATTTTTAGTCTGATTTTTCCGGTCCGATTTTTTTAATCGTTTCTTATTCTGCTATGCCGGATCTGTATATT
>JAGDCK010000163.1 GCA_017958585.1 Lachnospiraceae bacterium | reverse complement strand
ATAGCAGTCAAAAACACATCATCCGCAAAAAACAGATTTATGTAATTTTGCCACCCGATAAACCTTGGTGTTTCCAGGATGTTGTAATAGGTAAAGCTTAGACCGATGGAAACCACCACCGGAATCAGATAAAACAAAATAAATATCAGGCAAAAGGGAGCTATAAAAAGGTAGGACACCTTTGCTTTTTTTATTCTCTTCAATGTGGAAGAGATTCGGGATAGGATATCCTTCCACAAAAGCTTATATATTTCCATAGTTTCCTCCGCCTATCTGGGTATATCCAGGCCAAACTCGATCCGTTTGTTCAGGATCTCATTGTTGATGGTCTTTACATAATCCTCCAGTGTCTCTCTGGGGTCTTCGTTGTCGTTATATACTTCATAAAATGCGTTTCGCACATGTCTTTCCGTAAAATATCCGCCGGGCACTTCAGGCACCACCTTTACCTGATCTTTTTGTGCCATGAGCTGCTTTAGGTCGCGGCTTGACCATGGAAGATTTTTAAGTGCCTCCATATTGGGAGTTGCCACTCTTCCCGCAACACCCAGGATATTTTCCACCTCTGTGCCGTATTCGGATTGAACATCCGTGTCAGTCCACCATTTGAGAAACTCCCAGGCTTCTTCTTTGTGGTCTGAAGCTTCCAGGATCACCGAAGCCATCTGTCCGGCTATAACAGAATGATCCACCTCTCCGTTTTCTTTTTTCTCTCCGGGCACAACGGTGAATCCCCACAGTCCCCTTATCTCGGGAGCAAATACGGACAGATATGTATAAACCGTATAATCCGCAATTCCCAAAGGCATCTCTCCGGTTCTGAAACGGTTTGCGAAATCATACGACACAGGCATGCGATAATCCGCATAATTGCCTGTCCATTTTGAAAAGGCCTGCACAGCCGCTTCGCTGCTAAGTCCGCTTTCGGTACCATCTTCCTTGTAATATGCCCCTCCAAACTGATACAGGAGCATGCCGTAGGAAGTATAATCCGGGATCATGCCAACATTCATATTGTTTTTCTGGATCACAGCAAGGCATCTGTAAAAATCATCCCAGGTCTGGGGAACTTCCAGTCCCAGTTCCTGCAGAATATCCGCGCGATAATAAAGCATGGGAAAGGATGTCGTATAGGGAAGGCCGTACACTCCCCCTTCGTAGGAAAACATATCGAGAGCCCCATTTATAAAGCGCCCCTTAACCTCATCAAAATCCTCAAAACCGCTCAGATCCGCCACGGCATTTCGCAGTGCATAATTTACAGGCTCTCTGTTCCAGACGCTCAGAGCCACATCAGGCCCGTATCCCGCAAGTGTTGCCGACAGGAGATTATCTCTGTTTACCAGCTTTATATTCACGGGTATTCCCGTTTCGCGAACAAAATAATTGTCCACCAGGTTTTTAAGTACAGTTGCCTGGTCACGGCCGCTGCCTGAAGTGCTGGATACGCTGGCCGCATCGGCAAGAAGCCATACCACTAAGGTATCGCCCTCATACACATCACCGATGCTCTCGTAATCTTCCGTAAAGCTTGCTGCAAATCCGTGCAGTTCATGGCCCATCCTCTGAAATACGTTAGCCTT
>JAGDCK010000162.1 GCA_017958585.1 Lachnospiraceae bacterium | reverse complement strand
GAATACGCTTGCGAGCTGTTCTACTGAAGTACAAGCGGCACCGTTGAATCCGTACCAACCGAGCCAGAGAATGAATACACCGAGTGCACCTACTACAATGTTGTGACCGGGGAAAGCGTTTACTTTTACGATCTTTCCATCCTCATTTTTAACAAACTTTCCGATTCTGGGTCCAAGGATCGCTGCACCGATTAAAGCTGCGATACCACCTACCATGTGAATACAGTTGGAACCTGCAAAGTCGTGGAATCCCATCTGTGACAGGAATCCGCCACCCCATGTCCAGTGAGCTTCAATAGGGTAAACCACTGCGGAGATCACTGCTGAGTACACACAGTATGACAGGAACTTTGTTCTCTCTGCCATGGAACCGGATACGATGGTAGCGGTTGTGGCACAGAATACAAGGTTAAATACGAAATTGGACCAGTCGAAATCTCCATAGCTTGTGAAGATATCAAATCCGGGTCTTCCGATAACTCCCGCCAGATCCTCACCAAGCAAAAGTCCAAATCCTACAAGAATAAAAACTACAGTACCGATACAAAAATCCATCAGATTCTTCATCAGGATATTACCTGTGTTCTTGGCTCTGGTAAAACCAGCCTCACACATTGCAAACCCGGCCTGCATCCAAAACACCAATGCAGCGCCTATCAAAAACCAAACACTAAAAACTTCACTCATAATGTTCTCTCCCTTCGATGTGTAAATGACCATTTTTTAATGATCTTAATATATATGTAAAACCGTGTCCTTAGACACACGACAAAGGCGCGAGTGACGATTTTTCATCGCCTTTCGCGCCTTTGCCTGTTTTTACCTGTATGATATTTAAACCCTATTTTTGTTTGTACCCATTATTTTTGCATATATCCTGCACCGGATATTCCGGCAACGGATAATCTTATACCGGATATTTCTATATCGGATTATTTATACCTGATATTTTTACACCGGATATATGTTGTTGAAGCATGCCTTACAGAGGCTGTGTTCCTCTCCGTTTTCTCCCATGCATCCCTCTATCAGAGAATCAAGGTCATCCACTTCCATGTAACCCAGGGAATCTGCCCCTATCTGAGCCCTTATCTGCTCCGTCGTATGGGAGCTGGCGATAAGTTCTGAGTTTGTGGGAACATCGGTTCCGTAAAAGCAGGGATACAAAAACGGTGGTGAGCTGACTCTCACATGAACTTCTTTCGCTCCAGCGTTTCTAAGCATGGTGACCAGATTTTCCATTGTGGTTCCCCGGACTATGGAATCATCTATGAGGACTATCCTCTTATCCTTAACCACTGAGGAAAGCACATTTAACTTCATCTGGACTGCTTCCTCGCGCTCATCCTGTGAGGGCTTTATAAAGGTTCTTCCCACGTAGGAGTTTTTGTGAAAAGCAAGTGCAAAGGGGATTCCGGATTCTTCCGCATATCCCTTGGCTGCAGCCAGTCCCGAGTCGGGAACACCGCACACCAGATCCGCCTCCACCGGGAAGCGCTTTGCCAGGAGCTTACCTGACTTTACTCTTGCCTCATACACGCCCACATTGTCGATGGTGGAATCAAGTCTGGCGAAATAGATATATTCGAAAACGCAATGAGCATGCTTATCACTGCAAAACTCTGTATCGCTTGCAAGATTACTTCCGTCAAATGTAACGATCTCTCCAGGTCGTATATCCCTTATAAACTCTGCTCCGATGGATGTAAGTGCACAGCTCTCCGATGCGAAGACATATGCGTTTCCACGCTTTCCCATGCACAGGGGCTTAATTCCCAGAGGGTCTCGCACTGCCATAAGCTTTCTCGGGCTCATGATAAGAAGTGCATATCCGCCCTTTATCTTTCTCATGGTCCTGTGTAGAGCTTCCTCAATGGAATCGCAGGATATACGCTCCTTTGCAAGCATATATGACACAACTTCCGAATCCGTGGTACCTCTAAACAACGCTCCCTCGCTTTGAAGCTGATCACGAAGGCTCTCCGCATTTGTGATATTTCCGTTGTGGCACAGTGCCAGGGTACCTTTTAAGTAATTGAGTACCATGGGCTGAGCGTTGTCCACGCAGCTTGCTCCGGTGGTGGAATATCTCACATGACCTATCCCCAGATTTCCCTTTATCTTTGCGAGTACGTCACGATGAAAAACTTCACTGACAAGTCCCATTTCTTTGTGTGATGAGATATTTCCTATGGGGCCGCATGTATCGCAGACCGCCATTCCCGCCGATTCCTGTCCTCTGTGCTGTAATGCTGACAATCCGTAATATACAGACTTTGTAACATTTCCTCCGTCGGGATCGTAGATTCCAAACACACCACACTCTTCATGAAGTTTATCATCCAACATACATTCCACCATGCAAACCGCTTCCGGTTCTTTCGCTTAATAATATTTATTTCGCTTTTCCCGCCACATCCGGGCTTATTACGGTTTATTTGAATATTTCCGTAATAAAACTGTAGCCTTTCAAAAGCGAAATTTCTTTCTTACAGTTTTAATTGAGAATTCTCTATAATAACCGTAATCAATTTTTTTCTCTTACAGTGTTTTTTGAGTTTTTCTCATAATAACTGTATTCTTCTATTATCCATACCTTCCGGTTTTTCATTCATTACAGTTATAACTACACTTTTATCAAAAAAACTGTATGAATCTGTTCCGGATCCTTTTCGGATTTTCGCTGCATACAGTTATTTCTTCGCTTTTGTCTAAAAAAACTGTATCCTCCAAATTCTCTGTACAGTTATTTTTGAATTTCTTTCAAAAACACTGTAAGCCTCAGTTTCCAAAATTTTTTCTTACAGTTTTTTATGAAATTGTCCAATTTAAACTGTAATCCATCGGTTATGAGACCGGTTACGAGGCCGGCATCAAAGCGATCATAGCAGTCACTGCATTCAGTTACGAGGCCGGCATCAAAACGATCATAGCGGTCACTGCATTCTCCGCCAACACTATACATAAAAGAGAATCTTTGAATAGTCAGGATAAGGAAGTGCACCCTCAGGTAGCTTTTCCTCTGTGGCATCAGCCGTTTTCCTGATCTTGTCCATCAAAGGAATGATCTTCTTTAAGTAGAAGTTAGCACTCTCCAAGCTGTCCTCGATATTCTCTGCTCTCTCTATGCACTCTACCAGGCTCTCGCCTTCCTCAGTCAATGTCTCATATGACTCTGAGAAGAATCTGAGAAGCTTCTCCTCTGCCTTAAGAGGTAAGCTGTCTGAGATCTGTCTCTTCTTTAAGATCACATCTGCAAGATCCTCAGAAACCTTTGTGACAGTAGGAAGGAATTCTCCAAAGAGCATATCTGACAATGTCTTTGCCTCGATATGGATGGTCTTTGAGTAGTTCTCCAACAGGATCTCATATCTGGAGCGGATCTCGCTCTCTGTGTAGATGCCGTGCTTTGTAAAGAGATCGATGCTCTTTGCTGATACGAAGCTTGGCAGTACATCGGGTGTTGCCTTTAAGTTGGGAAGTCCGCGCTTAGCAGCTTCTTCAACCCACTCATCTGTATAGCCGTTTCCGTTAAAGATGATTCTCTTGTGCTCGATGATGGTACGCTTTACAAGCTCATGAGCCGCATCCTCGATTCTGTCCTTTGAAGCCTTTGAAAGTTCCTCGGCAAACTCTGACAAAACCTGAGCTACAGCTGTGTTCAACACGATATTGGGACCTGCAACGGAAAGAGCCGATCCAAGCATTCTGAACTCAAATTTGTTTCCTGTGAATGCAAAAGGTGATGTTCTGTTTCTGTCTGTATTATCCTTGAAAAAGTGAGGAAGAACGGAAGCGCCTGTCTCCATCTGCACTCTCTTTTGATTTTCGAAGAATGTGTCATTCTCGATGGAATCGATGATGCCTGTAAGCTCATCTCCAAGGAACATTGATACGATAGCGGGAGGAGCTTCGTTTGCTCCAAGTCTGTGGTCGTTTCCGGGGCTTGCAACCGAAAGTCTCATAAGCTCCGCATATTCATCAACTGCCTTGATGACTGCTACTAAGAATACCAAAAACTGTGTATTCTCTGCGGGAGTCTTACCGGGCTCCAAGAGGTTCTCGCCTTCGCTTGTGGACATTGACCAGTTGTTGTGCTTACCTGAGCCGTTAATGCCATCGAAGGGCTTCTCGTGAAGGAGACATACAAGTCCGTGCTTGTCGGCAACCTTCTTCATAACCTCCATGGTGAGCTGGTTGTGATCGACTGCCACGTTTGTGGTATCAAACACAGGTGCAAGTTCATGCTGGCAGGGAGCAACTTCATTGTGCTTTGTCTTTGCGGGGATTCCCAGTTTCCAGAGCTCCTCGTCGAGGTCGTGCATGTAAGCTGAAACCCTGGGGCGAAGTGTTCCGAAGTAGTGATCTTCCATCTCCTGTCCCTTGGGAGGCATTGCACCAAGAAGCGTTCTGCCTGTAAAGATGAGGTCTTTTCTGAGTTTGTATTCCTCTTTGTCCACCAGGAAGTTTTCCTGCTCGGGTCCTACTGTGGTGGATACTCCTCTCACGTCCTTACCAAGTAGTGAGAGGACTT
>JAGDCK010000161.1 GCA_017958585.1 Lachnospiraceae bacterium | reverse complement strand
GATAACGTCCTTTCGCTCCGTCAGGGCCGCCGTGGCTGACAGACGCAGTTTGTCGATCTCGTCGTATATGGCAGAATCCTTTGCAATATATGTGTCAGACTGGGGAACATAGGCCTCAGGCTGATAATAATCATAGTAAGATACAAAATACTCCACCGCGTTCTCCGGAAAGAATTCCTTCATCTCGCCATAGAGCTGGCCGGCAAGAGTCTTGTTATGGGAGATGATAAGTGTGGGCTTATTTAAGGCCGCAATAACATTGGCCATGGTAAAGGTCTTACCTGAGCCTGTAACTCCCAAAAGTGTCTGAAATTGGTTGCCTTCCTTAAAACCTTTTACCAGTTCCTCTATGGCCCGGGGCTGATCGCCGGTAGGCTTGTATGGTGCATGTAATTTAAAATCCATTCGATCTCTATCCTCATTTATGCGGCGGAACCGCAAACAAAAACCATTCAGTAAATAGGGAATGGTATACTACAAAATAGTATACCATTCCCTCAATTCCATGTCTATAGTCTTTTCGAATATACGTTCGATTGTCTCTGATTTATCCCAACCATCTCCGATGTTTGATAAATCTGCCGTCCTACTGGCCAACCGGGCTTCCCTTAAGTGTCATGGCACTCTTCATTGCCCGTTTGTTTTTATACATCTCCTGGTCAGCACGTTTGAACACTGTGCTCACACCGGTGTCGACATCCGGGCTGTACACCGCCATACCTGCGGCAAAGGACATATCATCCCCGGGAGCCTTGGTGAGGCTCTTAAGCTCACTCAAAAGTTCATCCCTGTGCTCGTAATCCGCACCTGTAAGAACCACGATAAACTCGTCTCCTCCGATCCTGTAAACAGGGCTGTGCTTATAAACCGAAGAGATAACTCCGGACACATTTCTGATGAGCACATCACCTGCGGAGTGGCCCAGACTGTCATTGGTCTCCTTCAGGCTGTTGACATCACACATAACAATGGCATATTTTGTATCCTTGCCGGAGAGACTCTGCTTCATCAGTTTCTCCTCCATCACAAGGTATGCGTTTTTGTTTCTCACACCGGTGAGGGCATCGGAGTTTGCCATATCCACAGCCTCCAAAAGCTGTGCTCTGTATTCCATGTCCTTTTTCATCTCATTGTCCACATTGTGGATCGCAGCGATGATCCTGTTGGTGTCAGGCATATTTCTGTCTTTTACGATCTTTAACTCAAAATATGAATATCCGTCATTGGTCTCCATTCTGAATTTCACGGCAAAAGCACCCTTCAGATCGAGTTCCTTCAGAATATTTTCCTTTGTGAGCTGTTCTCTGATATATTCCTGATCGGGGAGATATACCATGTTATTGATAAATACCTTGATATGTTCCGTGACAGTTGCCCTCAGGAGTCTGTCCTTTCCATAAAAGGTAAGCGAATCGTCGTAGTAATCGATAATGCGGTTGGTATCAAGATCCGCATACATGATATTCATAAAGTCCTCGGCAAGGCTTGCCAAAACCGAGATATGTCTCTGGGAGCTGGTCCTCTCCTTTTTGGAGTTTGCCATCTCCTCCTCCAGCTGCAGTCCCACCACATGAGTCCTGCTCATGTCCCTGAACCTGATGGCCGAAGAATATATATGCACGCCTATGGCTATGGCCGAAAAGATGATACCGTTTACGATATCCTTGTACTCAAGGAATCCTTCCTTGGCAACTACGGTAAAAATCGTAAAGATAATATTGTAAAGGATTATAAGTGTCATCATTCGCCATGGCACATCCACCACCGTAACCGCGGTTATGATGAGTATCATGGGGAAAATAATGGATCCGGAATCCGCCTCAAAAAATATGTCCGCAAAGATTCCGAAACTCAAGGTGCAGACCGCCATCAATTCCACCGTGGCACTTGCCGCCTTTGAGCTGCTGTCAAGCACGCCGTTAAAAAGAACAGCGAACAATACGAAAGGCCTCCCATTACGGAGTAAATGATTATCCTGCATGCGGCAGGATTCACCAGAAAAGTCAACGTCAAAAGGACTGCAAAAACGATGGCAGCCCAAATGCTCATCTTTTTGCAGACATTAAAATTCGCCCATCGAATCAAAGGGCGTATTTCGTTGTACTCCTCCTTCTTCAACCCCCCGTACATCAGGTACGATTGGATCCTTTTCCAATTCGTTTTCATATCTTTCCTCTGTCTTTAAACGACTCAGCTCTATGGCTTCCTCATATCCTTTTAAAGCCGCGAATGGCAAAAAAATCTTTGCTCTCTCGTTCATTGGCATAAGCGGCCTTCCCTCGTGGTCGGGCCGAGCAGAATATATTATATCATCATATTTTTCCATGGTAATTAATTTCTTTCAATTTTGTGACTTTTGCACTATTTACTTTTTAAATTACATGTGTTTTGTTGTCGGTTTTTTATCCATTTCAGGCTCTGTGGCCTCCGATCTGGGAATTTCTCTCCATGGTGGTGGCTCCATCCTCCAGATTTGTGGCCTTTAGGAGAGCGTTTTTTCCATACCTTTTTTGTATCTCCAGCATGGCCTTTTGGACTTTTTTCTCCTTCTGGCTGTGCTCATCGTAGGAAAAAATGTCCAGCTGCTCATACTCTCCCGTTACTGTATTGTTGGCACTCATGTTCACCCTTCTGACAAAAAGTGTGGGATCCACGATCTTTGTAAAGAGATTGTCCACGGCATTTACGATCCTCTCCGTGGACGACGTGTGGCTTCCCAGATTTGCGGTGCCGTGGGCACCCTTTGGAACCATCCTGCCGTAGAAATCTATGTGGACTTCACCCGTGTACTCGCCGTTGTCAACGCTTATCCTGTCATATCCCACGTCCATGGTGATGGAGTCCGTCATCAGGTTTTTGTCCACCAGGTCCAGGGACAATAGCCCCGCCATCTCCTTTACTATGATCCTGGCCTTTTTGTAGTAGTAGGGGCAGGATAAAACCTGGCCGGAACTAAGCGAATTCGATTTTGGCTTATAGTTTTTTATATCCTTAATGGTACATGGCTCGTACCCCCAGGCGTGGTCTATCAAGATCTCCGCGTCTATCCCGAAGAGTTTAAAGAGCCACTCCTCACTGTGAAGGCTCATCCTGGCAAGATCCCCCAGGGTGTACATGCCGTTCTGGCCCAGTTTCCTCACAGTCCCTGCGCCTATTCTCCAAAAGTCAGTTAACGGCTTGTGATCCCAGAGGGTCTCCCTGAATTTCATCTCGTCAAGCCATGCGATCCTCACTCCGTCCTCATCCGCCTTTTCATGCTTTGCCACAATATCCATGGCGACCTTACATAAAAAGAGATTTGGTGCAATACCTGCGGTGGCCGTGATTCCCGTGGTATCGTAGATCTTTTTTATGACCCTCTTTGCCAGCTCATGGGCATCTATTCGATAAAGCCTCAGATAATCCGTGGCATCTATGAAAACCTCATCTATGCTGTAGACATGTATGTCCTCCGCACTGAAAAAATCCAGATATATCTCGTATATCCTGGATGAATATTCGATGTAGAGAGACATTCTGGGTACCGCCGCAATATATTCCAGGTTTTTCCCGGTCCTTGCCTTTACTTCGGCAACCTTGCTCTCCACCTCAAAAAGTCTGCTCCTGCCGGAGAGGCCGTAGGCCTTAAGGGCCGGCGTCACCGCAAGGCATATGGTCTTTTCGGTTCTGGAGGCATCAGCCACCACCAGATTTGTGGTTAAAGGGTCAAGCCCCCTCTCCACACACTCCACCGAAGCGTAAAAGCTTTTTAAATCTATGGCGATATATGTGCGCTCGTTTGATCTGTCTTTATCGGTTTTTGATCTATCAGGGTTATTTTCCTTTGTGTCCCCGTACATCCGCTGCCGCTCCTCTTTTTATACTATCCATGCCGAATCTGTTTCTGATCTCGTCCATGGTCCTGTCAAGTTTTCGCTGTCTCTCCCTGTTTTCGTTTCCAAGGTCAAAGAGACTCATCTGCTCTGCATCATCCCTTGTAAGCTGGCTTAGAGCCACCCCCATAAGCCTTAAGTGGTCCTTGCCGTTCCACATCTCCGTCAGAAGGTCCCTGGCATTTGTGTAGATCTCACCGGTGATATCCGTGGCTCTCTCAAGGCTTCTCTGGTGGGATTTATTTCTGAAATCCGTATATCTGATATTCACCGAAATGCAATAGGCTCTTGCTTTATCACGCCTGAGGCGCATAGCCACTGACTCGCAAAGTCCCATGAGTATGGCTTCCCCATGGTCGTATCCCACGATATCCTCCTCGGGAGTTGTGACCATACTGTGGCTCATGGCGTCTCCCCACTCTTCCTCCACCGGCGAGTCATCCCTTCCCCAGGCGCTCTCGTAGAGGGATATGGCTCCCTTTTCGCCCACAACGCTTTTGAGGTATTGCATGTCATTTTTTGCAATGTCTCCGATGGTCCTTATCCCCGCGCGGTTTAATCTCTCTGAAGTGGCTTTTCCGCAAAAGAGCATGTCCCCCACAGGCAGGGGCCAGAGCTTTTTCTCTATCTCATCCATAAAAAGTGTGTGAACCTTGTCCGGCTTTTCAAAATCACTGGCCATCTTGGCACAGAATTTGTTGTTGCCGATGCCCACGTTCACCGTAAAACCAAGCTCATTTTTGATGCGGTCCTTGATCTCTGTGGCGGTCTTAATCGGATCGGGATAAATGAGTTCTGTCCCTGTCATATCCAGAAAACACTCATCTATGGAAAACTCCTGAAGCTTTGGAGCATACTCCCTAAGAATATCTTTGAAAGCCCTTGAATAGGCCGAATAAGTGTGAAAATCCGGAAGTGCTATGATCAGGTTCGGGCATTTTCTGATGGCCATTGCCACAGGCTCGCCTGTAACGATATTGTATTTTTTGGCGGGTACACTTTTTGCCAGCACCACGCTTCCCCTGTCGGCGGGATTACCTCCCACGATGGCAGGCACAAGTCTTAGATCCGACTGCCCGTTTGCCACCCTCTTTGCAGACTCCCAGGAGACGAAGGCACTGTTTACATCAACGTGAAAAATCAATCTCTCTTTCATGTTTACGAACCTCTGTTCGATTATTGTAGCATCTTTTCTGCTGACTGTAAAGTGTGGTAAGGCTTGCCGGCAGTTGTTTTGTTTTCATTTAAACAGTGTTGTTCATAAAAAAGAATCTCGCTTGCGAGATTCTACGCGCCGAGCGCGTGTTGCTTTAGCAACAATCTTCTTCTCGCGCGAGT
>JAGDCK010000160.1 GCA_017958585.1 Lachnospiraceae bacterium | reverse complement strand
GTTGTCCCGTTATGGGGCAGAGGCTTGTAAATTCAGGGCAGTTGAATTTAACATAGTAATCGTTTTCGGGGTGCTTGTTTTTAAAAGTCTCAAGCACTGACGTATCGTAATCCGTGGGATATTTGGTATGTTCGCTTCCAAGCTTTGTAAGGCCTTCGTTTTCTCTTTCGCTCATTTCTTATTCCTCCCTTGGTTTGATCATTCTTGCAAGATAGATAAAAGGTGTATCAACAACAGCCACCACTGCCTTAAACAGATAGGTGGTGATCAGAATACTGAAAAATACTCCTGTGGGATATGTTCCCCAGAATGCAAGGAATGTAAAGATCACTGTGTCTACAGCCTGGCTTAAAAGTGTACTTCCGTTATTTCTAAGCCACAGTTTTTTGCTGCCGTCCCCTGTCTTTTTCCAGATGAAATGATACAGGAATACATCGATATTCTGGCTGCAGATAAATCCAAGTAGACTTGCTATGGTGATCCTGGGTACAAGACCGAACACAACGCTTAAGCTCTCGCTGATGTAATCGTTGGCATTGGGAGTAAAGAGCAGGATCATCTGGGAGCCCAGCATCCACAAAAGCATAACGGTAAAGCTGTACATAACCGCTTTCTGTGCATCCTTCTTGCCATATTTCTCGGACAGGATATCCGTCACCAAAAAAGTGGAAGCGTAAAGCACATTTCCGGCTGTGGTGGAGAGTCCGAAGAGGTCCACGCACTTACATACGGCGATATTTCCAAGAAGTGTTCCAAAGATCGCAAAAGCGTATAATCCGTTTTTTCCATAGAGCTTGTACAGTAAAAGTACACTTCCAAGATACAATAATACAGTGATAATAAAAATCAGTTCGTTAGACATAATTTACCTCAATTCTCATATTCTATAGGGTCTGTAAGACCGTTTAATCTAAAAGCTTCGATCCTGTCTCTACAGGTTCCGCAGACGCCGCAGGCCTTATCATGGCCTTCGTAGCAGCTCCAGGTAAGTTCAAATGGCAGGCCCACTCTGACGCCCTCAGCCACCACTTCACTCTTTGGCTTATCGATGAAGGGAGCAACGACTGTGCATTCGTTTCCGCTTCCGATGTAGATGGCATCGGATATGGCCCTGTTAAAAGCCACGCTGGTGTCGGGATATGCATTTCCTGCCGCATCATCCGCATGGGCACCATAATAGATCTCGCTGCATCCGTGACTTAATGCAATGGAAGCGGCCGATGATAAAAACAGTCCGTTTCTGTATGGCACGTAAGTATTTACCGGTGCACCGCCTGTCTTTTTAAGCTGCTCAGAGTAATCCTCATGGGGTATCTCCTCCTTTGCACCCTCAAGGAGAGTACAGTCGCTGTCCTTAAAGATCTCTCCAAGGTCAAGTTCAATACGCTTTACACCATAGAACTCAGCCACCTTTTTGGAGGCCTCCATCTCTTTTTTATGTTTCTGTCCGTAATAGATTGACAGGGCAAGTACCTCTTCGGGGCCGTATTTTTTCACAGCCATTCCAAGACAAACCGAACTGTCAAGTCCACCACTGAATAATACCAATGCTTTCATATTGACCTCATTATAAATGAATTTTTTATAACAAAATAAGCTTTGCAAAACGCAAAGCTATAACCACACTCAAAATATGTAATCATAGTCCTGGTTTTGTTTAACGACAGGATGGTACAAACGAACTGTCGGTGCTTTTGCACAGGTGAAAATGTATCACTATTCCTGATCAATGTCAATAAAATTTTCCGCGTTGGCTTTTCCGTGACCTGTGGAGTTTAATCGCTTAAGTAATCCTTTACCTTAAATAAGTTCTCCAAAACAGTCTCTGAAAGTTCCTTCATCTCTTCCGTTTCAGGTAAGAGATCCGGCACCATGACAGGCCTTAAACCTCCCGCATGAGCTGACCTTATGCCATTATATGAATCCTCGATGGCATAAGCATACTCAGGCTCCACACCAATCTCTCCACAGGCTTTTAAGAATATATCCGGCGCAGGTTTACTCCTTTCAACCATGTCCCCTGTAACAATGGCACTAAAAAAATCAAGTATGGAAGCGTCTCTTAGCTGATTCACAACGGTTTCACGCTTTGTGGATGAGGCAAGGGCGATCTTTTTTCCGCCGGCCTCCAAAAACTTTAAAAGCTCCACAACACCCTTTTTCATTGGAAGCCGTCCGCCGTCGTATTTTTCATGATACATAACGGAAGCTTCCTTTGCATATTTATCATAAGGAAAATCCTCGCCGTAGGCCTCAAGCATTATCTGCCTTGTGCGCTGTGCATTCGTGCCCGTGCAGGCCAGATACGGTCCCTCTATATCAGGGATATCATATTTTTTCGCAAGTTCAATCCAGCAATCCATTACCGCTTTCTCTGAGTCAAATATGACTCCGTCCATATCAAAAACCACCGCATCAAATTCTTTCATATGAAAACCTCTACAATCTATTTTACGATATTTACAAGGGTGGCGGCGATGTCTTCCACCCTCTCCTGCTTTCCGCCCTCTTCCCATTTTAAAAAGCTGTTTAAAAGTGCTCCCGCATAGGCATAGAGTTTGTAAACCGAAATACTGTGATCCGTGTTCATGTGCTTTAACATAAACTCATTTATCCCCTCAAGCATCACCGAATGAAGATTCTTTTTTGAGAGAGTAAGGAAAAAATCCGCATATTTATCAAAAAAATTAAAGGAGAAAACTATATGATCATAGTCAAAATATGAACTTCCGCTAAGTTCCTCCCCGCTTGAAACGTACTCGGAGACAATGATATTAAGGTAATCTGTCAAAACCGAATATGTGGATGTGTAATATTTATAAAAAGAAGTCCTGGAAACTCCTGCTTTCTTTACGATATCCGAAACTTTTATCCTGTTAAACTCTGTCTTTTTAAGTAAGAGTACCACCGCTTCACCAACACACCTTCTGGTAAACTCGGATTTTTGATTGATCAGTATATTTCTTAATTGCATATCTTTTCTCTCGCTTCCGGCTTTTAACATTCCCTGTAAACAGATCCCATTTTGCAGATGAACAAAAACCGTTATTTTGTAAATTGTACAACAGGAATTGTTTTTTTACAATGTAATATGGTTTTTATGGCTTAATCGCCCTGACTGAACAAAAAATAAACAAAAACCGGAAAGGAAATATCCTGAAAGTCAAAACCAAAGTCAAAACCTTATTATTTTTTTCAGGATTATAATCAAAGTGATCAAATTTGTAACCGATTCCTCCTGCGACATTTATGAATCAAACGGCACACCCATAAGTGTTGCCTCTTTAAAGATATCAACCGATGAGCGGGAATTTACCGATAATAAAAACCTTGATGTGCATGATATGCTTGACTATCTTGCTGCCTACAAGGACAGGTCATACACAGCCTGTCCATCCACCGACAGCTGGCTTGAGGCCTTTGAAGGCGGAAGTGAGATATACGTTGTGACAATGACAAGTAATCTCTCCGGGACCTACAACAGCGCATGTATCGCAAGGGATATATATCTGGAAAAGCACCCGGATTCAAAGATCTGCATAATAGACACCCTCACCACAGGCCCTGAAATGCGCCTTGTAATGGAAAAAGTGATCGAATACAAAAACAGTGGAATGACCTTTGAGGATGTGGAAACTCATATAAAAAAATACATGGAGCACACCAGGCTCTTTTTCAGTTTCAAGTCCCTGCACAATTTTGCCCAAAACGGCAGAGTCAGCAAAGTAGTTGCCTCCCTTGTGGGGAAACTTAACATCAGCATCCTTGGAACCGCATCCATTGACGGAAATATCGATCCCCAATTTAAGATAAGGGGTGAAAAATGCGTCCTTAACAAGCTTACAACAGAGATATACTCCGCAGGCTTTAAGGGTGGCCGCATCAGGATCTGCCACATAGAAAATGAAGATCTCGCAAAAAAACTCGGAGACCTCTTAAAAGAAAAATACCCCGGCACCGATTTATGCATTTACCCTGCAAGGGGTCTTTGCAGCTACTACGGTGAGCGGGGCGGTATAATAATCGGAGTTGAATGCTAAACGGCTTCTCTTCCGGGAAGATATGCCACGGACAGCGCGCCTGTTATGGGATTATTGTAGATCTCACTTTCAACTTCATACAGAGTGTGTATCGTCTCTCTTGTAAGCAGTTTTTTGGGTGTTCCCTCATTTACTACTTTTCCTGCCTTTAAGGCATAGAGATAATCGCAATATCTGGCGCTCAGTTCAATATCATGAAGCACACAAAGAGTTGATATGCCCAGACTTTTTACCAGATCCAGCACTTCAAACTGGAATTTCACATCCAGATGATTTGTAGGCTCATCAAGTATCAAAAGCTTTGGTCTTTGAGCGATGGCTCTTGCCAGAATCACTCGCTGCTTTTCTCCACCGGACAATGAAAGATAACTTCTGTCCCTAAGGCCCTTTAACTCTGTTTTTTCAAGAGCATCATCCACGATGCAATAGTCCTCTTCGCTAAAGGTCTCCATCATCTTTTTATGAGGTGACCTTCCCATAAGCACCATATCCTCCACCGAAAAATCAAAGCTTAATTCATTAAACTGTCCTACAACGGCAATCTTTTTTGCAACTTCCTTTGGAGTCATGCAGGCCATTGACTTACCGTCTATTAGTACTTTTCCTTTTTCCGTGGGATTAACCCTGTATATAGCCTTTAACAGAGTGGACTTTCCACAGCCGTTTGGTCCGATGATACCCACACTCTGGCCATCTTCCACCTTCAGGTTCACTCCTTTAACGATCCTGGTTCTGCCCAAAGTAACATGCAGATCTTTTACTTCCAAATGCATCTTATGCTCCTCCGAATCCATAGTCTTTTTTAAGTAACATATATAAAAACAGCGGTGCTCCTATGGAAGCCGTGATTATTCCCACAGGCAGCTCCGAACCCGTCACCAGGATCCTGGAAAACAGATCCGTAACCGTCATAAATATTCCGCCGATCAGTACCGTATATGGTGTAAGTATCCTGTGATTTGCTCCGAAAATCGCCCTTGTGATATGGGGTATCACCAGTCCCACAAAACCTATCATTCCACAGTTTGCCACCAGAATTCCCGTGATAAGACTTGCGATAAGCAGATAAATCCTTCTCCAAAAAGTCAGATTCACTCCGAGGGTTGTGGCAGCCTCCTCTCCCATAAGCATAAGGTTCAGATTGCTGCTCTGGGTCAGGAAAAAGATCACCGTTATCAAAACCACCGTGGCAACCATGGGCACTTTACTCCAGGTTGCGGAGGCTGTGCTTCCCATGATCCAGAAGGTTACGCTCTGAAGAGCCTGGGCATTGTCCGAAAAATAAATGATCATATTTGAAAACGCATAAAACATGGAATTTATCACGGTTCCCGCAAGGACAAGCTTTGCACCTGTGGTCTTTCCTCCTATATTGGCAAAAAACAGTACCAGGAAAGATGCGATGAGTGCTCCCACAAAAGCACATGCCGCAACGCTGGCATTTCCGATAAGGGGAATTGATCCTACTCCTATCATAAGTGCAAAGGTAGCACCAAGAGTTGCTCCGGATGAGATTCCCAATATATAAGGATCAGCAAGCGGATTTTCAACAGACGCCTGCATGACTATTCCGCATAGAGACAAACCCATGCCCACCAGCAGGGATGTAAGTGTTCTGGGAAAACGGATCATCCAGACGATATTAAAATAAGATGAAGGTATATCCGATAAACCTGAAAGCTCAACGCCTAAGAGCTTCTTTAACAGGATCATTCCTGTCTGCCCCAGAGGGATGTTGACCTGCCCCACGGAAACCGCTACAAGCACCGCACAAACAGCTGCCACAAATAAAAGAGGCATAAAAGCAAAACCCTTCTCCCGTTCTTTTTTCTTTAATTTTCTCATTGACACCTCTAATCAAAAATGATAATATTTGCTCGTTAGTCGTAACTAACCGTTAGTTATGACTAACAGATTATAGCACGACTAACTGTCGAAAAGAAAGGAAAACTTTTTACAAAATGAAGAGCAAAATGATTAAATCCTTTGTTGGAATTTTACTGACAACAGCAATACTGACCGGATGTGGAAGTGCTTCTTCCACCACAGAAACAACTGACATTAAGGAAACAGTTGCAGTTTCCTCAGAAGCCGATGGGGCGCCTGTCTCACAGGACACCGAAGGAAACTTACACTATCCCGTTTCCGTGGAAACGTATTCCGTTTCAAGTGACGGTGCCACATGGACTCCCGTAGTCACATCTTATGAGGGCGGATATGAAAGGATCATGGCAAACAATCAGGGAACAGCAACACTTATGATAAGACTGGGTCTTGCAGACAGGATCGCAGGGGTAGCCGCTGTATTTGGTCCCGCTCCCGCAGATGTTTCCGAAGAATTTGCAAAGATCCCCGTTGTGGCAGAAGGCTATGCTTCAAAGGAGGCACTGCTTGGTGTAAACCCTGACTTTGTGGCAGGAAGGGGAGATCTCTTTGTGGACGGTGATTACGGCATCGGAACCGTGGATGATCTTAATGATATGGGAATTGCTTCCTATATCACCCACGTAGGCGAAAACAATGCTGATTTTGAATCGTTTCTCGCAGATATCGATAATCTCGGAAAGATCTTTGATGTTGAAGATAAAGCCGGTGAGTTAAAAGATTTCTATATTGAACTTACAAACAGTTTAAAAAGTGACGAGCGCTATGCAGGTAAGACCATGAAAATGGCTGAGATTTCCTGGATTGAAGACGGAATGCCCGTCTTTGGAAGTGCCGCGTCTGAAACCATTCAGAATGAGGCGTTCTCAATGATCGGCCTTGACAATATAAACGGATACTGCGAAGGTGATCAGGTGAGCATAGAAACTGTGATTGCAGAAAATCCGGAGATAATTGTCCTCTTTGATTATGAAGGTGGTCCCGATATGGATGAGATGATCGCATCTCTTTATGAGAATGAAGCCCTTTCTGATATAAATGCCATCAAAAACAAAAAGGTAATTGCCCTCGATTTTAATGCCATCTACGGTGGAAGCGGCGATCTCTATTCATCAATGAAAGAGCTTGCCGATATGGTATACGGCGAGTAACCTCTATGCAGAAACATATGCTGCAACCTAAGCAGAACTTTTAGGGGTAGTAAGAACTATCTTTCCATAATTAAAAAAATGGGTATCCTGAAAATTACCGCAGGATACCCGTTTTTTTATTATCCATATTAATCTAACTCAAAAAAACTATACTCTCTTTGCATCCACAATGTCCACATCGGGATACAGACTTCTCAGGTCATCCCGACTCTCATCCACTCCCGTAACGGAAGATGTGGCAAATAAATGAACCTTTACGCCTGAAAGATCCGCATTGTCAAAAAATGTATTGATTATCCTTGGTGTGGTATACCACCAAATGGGATATCCCACCCACAGTTCATCCACTCCCGAAAGATCCGGCATCATATCTATCTCCGGTCTGGAGTTTGAATCTTTATATTCCACCACACTTCTGCTGGTATCATTCTGCCAGTTCACATCGGCCACGGAATAGGGAACCTTTGGGCGAAGTTCAAATATTGCCGCTCCGTTTGCTGCCGCTATATCCTCTGCCTTTTTTCTGGTAACCCCGCTGTGGGAATAATAAACAACCATTTTACTCATTTTGCCAATATCCTCCTGTCTGATGATATATTAAGATAAAAGCTTAACTTCTGTCTTTTTTATGGCTTTCCACATAATCCTTTTTGATATACAGAAATTCCCTCATCTTTTCCATGATCACAAAAAGTCTCGCCCTGTTTTCAAACTCTGTCCTGTCTGTGGGAAGGGGCGCCTTCTTCATTTCGCTGTAAAGATTCTCATACTCTTCAAGAAGATCCTTTACCGTATTCTCCCTTGAATATTCCTCTGATACTTTTTCAAAATATTTTGAGAGACTTTTTGCCGTTGAGGGGACAGACATGATCTCCTTCAGATTCTTGTACATTTCGAAAAGAATGTAGCGCTGTCTGCGACGCATGGCGATATATTCCATGTCTTCCACATCGCCCTTGGAAAACTGATTCATGTAGTTTTCTCTGGCAATATCAGCGGCTTCTCTGATGCTTTCATCCATCTTTTCAAAACAGGAACCGTCATAATCCGGAAGATCCACATCCATGATCCTTAAGCTCATTCTGTGAAGCGCATATTTTATCTTCTCATCGGTCTCTGCCTTTAATCTGTCCATATATCCCGCGTTTTTGTGAAGAGTGAGATTTACGATAACTCCCATCCCAACACCTATCACAAAAAGCAATATCTCGTTTTTTAAAGCCTCAAATCCCATATTTTCAAAAGTCAGAAAATGAGATATGAGCACCGAATCCATAGCCATGGCGCTGTGCCAGTCAAAGACCTTGCACAGGAATATAAAGATCACCATGTATATACAAAATCCCACAGTGTCAAAGCCGATGGTATAGAAACACAGAAATGCCACAAAAAGCGCCACGATAAAAGCGATCAGTCTGTTCATGCCGGTCTTTATGGTTTCCTTCTTGGTAAAGGCCACCGACAATATGGCTACGATCCCCGCTGAGATCGCAAAATCCAGATTTAAAACCTTTGCAATGGCAATCGCCACCACGGCCGCAACGGAAACCTTTGCGGCAAAAATCATGTTTTTGATCATATCTAAAATCACTCTTATGAAAAATGTGGCCTGCTCAATTATTCAAATACCACCTTTTTTCTCGATATGTTTTTCTCCTTGATAAATTCAATAAAGTTAAATTCGGGAATGGGTTTGCTGAAATAAAATCCCTGAATATAATCGCAGCCCATCTCCTGCAAAGTCTGCTGCATGTGATCGGTTTCCGCTCCCTCCGCCACGATGCCGAAATCATCCTCGGCAAACATGCTGATAAGTCTCGGAAGCACAATATCATTTCCGTCAAAATATGACCACACCACTGACTTGTCGATCTTTACGATATCGAAGGGCAGCTTAAGCACATTTACCAGATTTGAGAAGCCTGTTCCGTAGTCATCGAGTGAGAATCCCGAGCCCTCTCCGATAAGCGCATCCATGAGAAGATTTAAATCCTTTATGTCAAGCTTTGCAGTCTCCGTGATCTCAAAGTTAAGATAACTCATATCCACATTGAATTCCTTGGCCACATCGATTATCTCTTTTGCCAGGCCCCTGTTCATGCACTGAATGGGGGAAAGGTTGATCTCGATGTATTTAAGTCCCATGGCATCCATATCATGCTCGCTTATGAATCTGCATACCTTTCTGAGAACCTGATTGCCGAGCCTCAAGATCGTGCCATCCTCCTCCGCAAGAGAAATAAATGCAGCGGGAGGAATGACTCCAAGCTCCGGATCCTCGATCCTGACCAGGGCCTCCGCAGAACTGAAGGCTCCGATTATGGAATCGTATATGGGCTGATAGTATACGATGATGGCATCATCATCCACCGCCTTGTGCAGTGCATCCTTGACCTTAATGGAATAGTGAAGTTCCGCCAGCATTCTGTCATCTATATCGCAGATATCATTGCTCTCATCCTTTTCGATCTTTTTAAGGGAGAATTTGATAATGTCATATACCTCGTGACCGTCTTTTACATCACATTCCTCAGACATATATATGAATTTAGCCTTGGGCTTAACTTTCTGACCGTTAAAGCAAAATCCCTTGTCCATAAACTCTTTCACCTGCTCCATGATCTGATCCTTGTCAGCTCTGGAATTAAGCACCAGTAAGAACTCTCCGCTCTGAAGGTAGAAAGGCATCACATTGTTCACATGCTTTTTTAAAAAGATACCGAACCTGTTTAGAAACTTATCCATGATGCCGGATCCGTAGATTGCTCTTAGTCTTCCGTAATTCTGGAAGGTTATTCCCACATATCTGTATCTGTGCTTTCCGAAGATCAGCTTCTCGCCCAGATACTTAAACATGGCATCCCTGTTGAAAACTCTGGTCTTCTGATCCCTGTCAAACTCCGGGTTCTGCATGGAGAGGAAACAAACTGCCAGCGAAAAGCTGCAGCCGATGTTGATAAGGAGAAGATACCTAAATACAAAAATCTGAAGCATGGCAGCTGTGGTTGAAACGATAACAAAAAAAACCAGGCTCACCTTTTCCTTTATTGGAATGCGCTTTCTCGAGTGAAAAATAAATGCCAGTGAGACACCGGAATAGAAAACCACGATCGCAGGATGGAGTTCATAAAAAATGCTTCCTCTGGTAAATCCCGTCTCATCCACCCTGTAGAGAAAACCTGTGAGAGGATTGGTAACACAGATTACCTCTGCAAACCAGAAGGGTACACTGATCCACCACTGTCTTCCCACCAGGACTTTTAACCTGTCTCCGGTCAGATACCGGCAATATTGCATAAAGAGATAATAAAGCGAGAAAACGCACAGGAAATAAGACATATTGGACAGTTCCTGATGCCAATAGCCGAATGTTTTCGGATAAGAAGAAAAAACCGCCGCGATTATATCGGTAATGATGCACAGAAACTGCATCAACAAAAGATCGGAGAAAATAATATTTTTTCTGATAGGCAGGCTTTTCTGAAGATTGTAAAATACAAAGAAAAGTCCTATCAGGATAAGAGCCGTAATTTCATATTGCATGTCCCAAACCATAAGCGATCCCCCTTGCTGTCAGCCGGTTTCAGTTAATACAAAGCATGAACTACAAAAACTATTTAATTCTCACAAAATTCTTTAATACATTATAACACAAAAGCACTGCGATGGTACAAAAAAATGTCATTCCTTCCATTCATCCATTTTGGCAAGTACATAGATAAATGCTCCTCTTGCGCACACACAATAAAGGATCGCGCCCGTACAAAAATAAACATATCCGATCCCTATGGAAAAGATCAGACCGCATATCATATTGGTCAAAATCTTGTACATGCTCTTTCTCTTTCTGAGGATATCATCCGTTATCCTGATGATGGCAAGTATGGCTGCATTTATGTAGATCCCCCAGTAAGGGTCCCCGCCGTAGGTGTAGAGCACCAGCATTACGAAGGACTGGAGCATCATTCTCTCCGGAAGCTCCATAAGAGAATATTCCAGCACCAGATCGGTCAGTCCGCTTTTTTTGAAATAGTGGATGTAATCCTTGGTCTCCCACTTTATAAAGACCGTGATACAAAGAGTAGAAAACGTAGTCACCCATTCCGACCATCCTATGGGTCTCAACATCCTCGCATCCAGCGCAAAGAGATAATGCATCACTATCAGGATCGGAATAAATGAACTGATAACCGGTGCAAGCGTCGTAAGTATCTTTAAATTCTTCTCCTCTAAAAAAGTCCTCAATCTCAGATGGCACAAAAACCATGCCACCGCAAACAATAAACCGATTAAAAATGTCAAAAAATACATATCAAACCCGCTTTTCTAAGAAAGGATCTCATCCTTTGCCCAGTACTGTATAACATTTTTTGCATTCTCAATAAATGCCCCCTGCAAAGTAAGTCCCTGAACGATCTCTGAGTTCGGAGCATATTGTCTGATGACATTCATGCTGTTTCCAAATCCTCCGCCGCCACTGGTGTTAAAGGCAACAATCTTTTTTCCGGAAAGATCAGCCCTGTCCAAAAATGTCACAACAGGCATGGGAAGCGAATTCCACCAGTTGGGAAAAGCCAGCACAACCGTGTCATAATCCGCAAGATTATCGGGGATATCCTCTATATCCGGCAGTTCCCCGCTTTCCATCTCCGCCTTTGCCTCTTCTATCATCTCATAGTGATCCGTGGAGTAAGTCCTCTTTTGCTTAATCCTGTAGAGATCTCCTCCCGTTGCTTCACTTATATACTCTGCAGCTGTCTCTGTATAACCCTTTTCAACCTTTATAATGGTACCACCCGAATAAGTCTCGCCGGGCAAAGTAAAATACGCAATTAGAATTTTTGACATTTAACTGTTACCTCCTGGCTGATCTGATCTCTAGATGTTCATCACGTCGTCCTGAGTAAGGATCTTAAGTCCCTTTGATACAAGTTTTGTCTCTGCGGCCTGAGTATCGGCAACTCTGAATATCATGCAGGCACTCTTTGTGGATTTATGCCCGGAAACCGCATACATATATTCAATATTTACCTCGGCTGATGCAAAAATGCTTATAAGCTTATCAAGACCACCGGGTTCATCCGGAATCTCCACCACCAGGACTGAATTAAGCTTTGACACAAAATCCGCTTCCTTTAACACATTCATGGCTGATATCGGGTCATCCACCACGATCCTCGCAATACCAAAATCCTTTGTCTCCACCATGGAGATGGCTCTCATATCGATCTCATGCTCTGCAAGCACTCCCGTCATCTTCTTTAAAGTTCCGGGCTTATTTTCCAAAAAAACCGAAATCTGTTTTACTGACATATAATATCCCTCTCTTTCTGTTAAGATCAGATCTGTCTACGATCAGATTTTTCTCTTGTCCACAACTCTTACCGCTTTGCCTTCGCTTCTGGCGATGGACTTGGGTGCAAGAAGTGAAACCTTTGCCTTGATTCCAAGCATTGCCTTCAGATCATCAGAGAGTTTTCTCTGCATTGCCTCGATCTCACCGATGTTATCCGTAAACATCTCGGGAGTCATCTCTACCTGTACATCGAAAGTATCGGTATTGTTTACACGGTCTACTATGATCTGATAATTTGCGGCATATCCGTTGTTCATAAGCACTGTCTCGATCTGGCTGGGGAATACGTTTACGCCACGGATGATGAGCATGTCATCGCTTCTTCCCATGGGTTTAGCCATCTTGATATGGGTCCTTCCGCAAGAGCATTTCTCTCTGGTGAGTTTACAGATATCCTTTGTCCTGTATCGAAGCATTGGGAATGCTTCCTTGTCAACGGCGGTAAAAACCAGTTCTCCGACGGATCCTTCGGGAAGAACTTCCTCAGTGTCGGGATCGATTATCTCTGCGATAAAGTGATCCTCATTTATATGCATTCCGCTCTGTGCGGAACACTCAAATGCAACTCCGGGGCCCGAAAGCTCTGTGAGTCCGTATATATCAAAAGCCTTGATACCGAGGGTCTTCTCGATATCTTTTCTCATCTCTTCGCTCCATGCTTCCGCACCGAATATTCCGGCCTTTAAGGGGATGTCGTCGGGACCGTATCCGAGTTCCTTCATCCTCTCCCCAAGATATGCGGCATAGCTGGGTGTACAGCAAAGCACCGTGGCCTGCAGATCCATGGCAAACATTATCTGACGATCCGTATTACCGGAGCTTATGGGAACTGTAAGAGATCCCACCTTGTGGGATCCTCCGTGAAGACCTGCACCTCCCGTAAAAAGTCCGTATCCGTATGCAACCTGTACCACATCCTCATTGGTGGCACCTGCCGCTGTGAGGGCTCTTGCGCAGCAGTCCTCCCACAGATCTATATCGTGCTGTGTATAATAAGCAACCACTCTCTTTCCGGTGGTACCGGAAGTGGAATGGATCCTCACGCAATCCTTTAAAGGCATTCCCAAAAGTCCGTATGGGTAAGCATCTCTTAAATCTGCTTTAGACAGGAACGGAAGTTTATGAAGATCGTCAACAGACTTTATATCCTCAGGCTTAACACCCTTTTCCTCCATCTTCTTTCGATAATAAGGAACATTATCCCATACATGTTTAACCTGTTTTACAAGCTTCTCTGACTGGATCTCGCGGATCTTTTCCAAAGATGCGCATTCGATCTCTTCCTGATAATATTTTTCCATTCCCTCTGATACTCCTTATAAATAATTACTTATATTCAAAATCACTTTTAATTATAAATTATTTGGATGGCATAAGCAAATGATAATTTACCGAATTAACGCGAAAAATTTTTAGCTTTCTCTTTTCAAATCCCGGCAAAAGCAATATACTGTGGTTGGTAATATAAAAATGTAAATCACAAGGAGTTTTGATATAACCAGATGAAAGAGATGATCGACAAATCACTTCACACACCCGCATACCTTCAGCTCTACAACTATTTTGTGGAAAAGATAACCTCAGGGGCATACCCCTACGGAAGCAAACTCCCCTCAAAGAGAACCGTTGCGGCTGACATGGGGCTTAGCGTGATCACCGTGCTCCACGCCTTTGACCTTTTATGTGACGAAGGATATACGGAAAGCAGGGAAAGAAGCGGAATATTCGTCATATACAAGGAATCGGACTTTTTATCGAGTAAGGTTTTACCTGTTACGGCAAAGGCAGTTTCCACCGAAAAACCATCTCACGCTTCTTCCGGTTCGGACTTTCCATTTTCAGTCCTTGCAAAAGCCATGAGAAAGGTCCTTTTAGACTACGGCGACAGGTTGCTTGTAAAATCCCCTAACTTCGGTTGTCTGGAACTTAGAAATGCCATCAGTTCTTACCTCGAGCGAAGCAGGGGCATAAAGGTTACCCCCTCCCAGATCATAATCGGTTCCGGTGCCGAATACCTCTACGGACAGATTGCGCAGTTTCTTAAGTTTAAAGATATTGCAATCGAGGACCCATCCTATGAAAAGATAGAAAAAGTGTACTCATCCATGGGTGTAAAATGCCACAAGCTCCCTTTAAGTCAAAACGGTATCCAAAGCAGCGCTCTTAATTCCTCAAAGGAAAAGATCCTCCATGTGACTCCCTTTAACAGTTACCCGTCAGGCGCCACAGCGGATATCTCCAAAAAGCGTGAGTACCTTAAATGGGCAAGAGAAAATAACGGTATCATCATAGAGGACAATTACGATTCGGAGCTTACCGTATCAAAAAAACCGGAAAGCCCCCTGTTTTCCCTCTCAGACTCTGAAAAAGTGATCTATATAAACACCTTCTCAAGGACCATCGCTCCCTCCATGCGTGTGGGATATATGCTCCTCCCCGCTTCGATGGTGGATGACTTTACTGATAAACTCGGATTCTACTCCTGCACCGTGCCCTTGTTTGAGCAATATCTTCTCTCCACCCTGATCCAAAACGGGGATTATGAGAGGCATATAAATCACGTGCGAAGACAGAAGCGAAAGGAACTTAAAAACTAGTGACCTGTTCCGGTCTCCCTGTAGATCTGGATGGCCAGATAGATCTCAAGTCTCTTTTCTCCGTCATCCAGATTGCAGTCAAGAAGTTCTCTGATCTTACCCATTCTGTAGAGGATCGTGTTTTTATGTATATACATTTCCTCGGAGACTTTTCCCACACTGCCGTTATATTTTAAGTAAAGAGCAAGGGTCTCCAAAAGTCCCGAGTCATGCTTTTTGTCATATTCGATAACAGGATCTAAAACTCCCTTTCCCATCTCATCAAGAAGGAGCTTGTCATCAGCCAGATAAACAAGCCTCTTTAAGCCAAGGTCGTCAAAGCTTACAAGAGGGACATTCATAAGCGCTGCCTGTTTTGCCGCAAAGCAGGCTCTTTTGTAGGAAATATGGACATTTTCCACATCTATCACAGGGCTTCCAAGGCCCACATACACCTCCCTGTCAGGCATACGGTGCTTTACCCTTGTCAGAAAACCTTCTATGATCTCATCCCTGGGCTCGTCGTCAACCGCATTAAATATCAGCAAAAACGCCCCGTCATAATAAAAGAAATGAGCATTGTGGGAAATATTTTCCAGATATATCTGAAGCCTGTAACCGATCCTTCGCCTGTCAACGCTGTCCATGCTGTCCAGATCCCCGGATGTGAATATTGCCACCTGAAACCTGCCGTCCACGTCAAATGCGGCCGAGAGCTCTGCCCTGTATTCATCGCTGCTCAGAGGCCTCTCGAAAGCTTTTGCAAAGGCGGATGATAGCTGTTCGTCGGTCTGGGTCTGCAAAAAGATCCGCACCGTCAGATCCTTTATCATCTCTGCCATACTGATCTCCCAGGGCACGGTCAAAAGCGGCAGGTCGCACTCATTTGCGCAGTCAATGACTTCCTGTGGTATGGACTTTATATATTCACCGGTATTTACGATAAGTCCTGCTCCGTGGTGTTTATCAAGTATCCGCACAAGTTCTAAGAGTTTCTCCGTGCTATTAAATCCAAGGCCTGTTGTAACAGCCAGTTCTTTTCCCAGGAAACTTTTTGTGATGGTGGTATCCTCCACCATGAGAAGCCAGCTGATTGAGTTTGCCCATCCGTTCCTGCCGGCCACCAGTTCCATATCATATTTTTCCTGAGAGATGATAAGCATATCCTCCACGGTAAAGCCCATAGTCACGACCTCCTTAAGACAATAAAAAACACTTATTTTCACCCTAGATTATATCAAATTTGTGACCACATCACAATTATTATCCTAATTTTAAGATATACTCCCATTGTTTAGCCCAAAATATGTGATATTCTATAGTCAGATAAGGAAATTCTTTAAAGGAGGTAATGATCATGTTAACAGCGGTTTTGTTGGATATCCACGATTATCAGCCCACCACACCGGATTGGGTCAAACTCGAAAGATATGAATATTGTCAGGACTTCCTGGACAGAGTTCCCGTCAAAAAAGTATCTGCCCTCAGAAAATTTTTCGGAAGAGTATTTAAAACAGCCTAATTTCCTTCAATATTCTCTTATAAATTATAAAAATTAAAACCCCGAACTTTCCTAAAGCGGTTCGGGGTTTTAATTTTATTCTTTTATCACCACAAGATTATCCGCATGGATAACCTCATCATAATCCTTGTAATGAAGTACGTCTTTGATCTTTCCTGTGGGAAGACCTTTTATGAGTTTAATCTCGTCGGAGGAATAATTTACCATTCCCTTTCCGCAGATTTCTCCCTCACTGTTTACTATGTCCACAACAGAAGAGATCATGAAATCTCCCTTCACATCCACAATTCCCTTTGGCAGAAGGCTTGTGTGTTTTTCCTTTATGGCATTAAACGCTCCGTCGTCCACCACGATCTGACCCTTTATGATGCTCCTGTACAGGATCCAGTGCTTCTTGGCTGACAGATCTTTTTCTCTGTGTCCGTCAAAGAGGGTTCCGATC
>JAGDCK010000159.1 GCA_017958585.1 Lachnospiraceae bacterium | reverse complement strand
TAAAAAAAGCGAACGCTATCTGCATTCGCTTTTTAATATTAAACTGTCATGATTTCTTTTGTCTTTGCATCAACAAGTTCATCGATGTCCTTGATAAACTTGTCTGTAAGCTTCTGAAGTGAATCCTCAAGATCCTTGATCTCGTCCTCTGAAACCTCTGTCTTTGCAAGCTTTTTGAAGGAATCGTTTCCGTCACGACGGATGTTACGGATAGCAACCTTTCCGTCCTCACCCTTCTTCTTTACATCCTTTGCAAGCTCTTTTCTGCGCTCCTCTGTAAGCTCAGGGAATACAAGTCTGATAACAGATCCGTCGTTTGAAGGATTGATACCGATATCGCTGGTCATGATCTCCTTCTCGATGGCCTTTAACATTGACTTATCCCAGGGTGCGATCTGGATGATCCTTGCCTCGGGTACGGTTACATTTCCTACCTGCTGGATAGGTGTGGGTGTTCCGTAATAATCCACTCTCAGTTTATCGAGCACGTGGGGATTTGCTCTTCCTGCTCTGATGGCAGCAAGGTCGCTCTCCAAAAACTCAAGCGCCTTCTCCATTTTCTCGTTAAATACTTTTACTCTCTCGTCCATTATAAAGCCTCCGAATTTCTAAACAGTCACTTCTGTTCCGTTGAATTTGCCCTTTACAGCGTTTACAATACTGTTTTCTTCACCCAGTCCGAACACTCTCATGGGCATCTTGTTGTCCCTTGCAAGGATTGAAGCTGTCATATCAACTACCTGAAGGTTCTGTGCAACCACATCATCGATGGAGACAACATCATATTTCTTTGCATTGGGATTCTTTGCGGGATCGGAATCATATACTCCGTCGATGGCCTTTGCAAGCATGATCACGTCAGCCTCAACC
The DNA here is from genome assembly GCA_017958585.1 of Lachnospiraceae bacterium. Classification (GTDB taxonomy): domain Bacteria; phylum Bacillota; class Clostridia; order Lachnospirales; family Lachnospiraceae; genus RGIG10340. Next base: position 5,379 of record JAGDCK010000159.1, on the reverse strand, counting down.
TCGATGGCACGAAGCACAACGCCTGTATCTGTTGAAAAATACGGATGTCCCGTACCGCCTGCAAAAAATACCACCATTCCCTTTTCAAAATATTTATTTGCTCTGTCCTTTGAAAAAAGCTTTGTGAAAGAACCGATCTCAAAGGGAGTCAGGATATTGGTCATCATGCCAACGCTTCTGAAGATCTCCGAAACGTAGATGCAGTTCATGACCGTAGCAAGCATTCCGATCTGATCAGCCTTTGTACGGTCTATGTTCTCACTTGAACGACCTCTCCAGAAATTTCCTCCGCCTATTACGATTCCTACCTGGATACCGTCGTCCACAAGTTCTTTTACCTGAAGGGCTACGTTTCTGACAGTGGGCTCGTCAAAGCCGGTCTTTTTGTCACCTGCAAGAGCTTCACCGCTCAATTTAAGCAAAATTCTTCGCATATTCAATTCTCCTGTACAATTTATTTCTTCTTGGTCTCTGTCTTGTAAGCATCAAAGAAGGATGTAGGATTAACATCTGCGTAGCACTGTGAGCATCTGCCTTCGATAACGGCACCGTTGTTGATCTGAACGGATTTGGATTTGATATTACCCATTACAATGGCAGATGAATCAAGGATCACGGGACCCTTTACATCGATGTCACCCTTTACGGCGCCTGCGATAACTGCGCTGGTAGCTGAGATATTTCCCACAATGACAGTGCTTGAACCGATCTTTACGGCTCCCTCACTCACAACTTCGCCTTCAATCTTTGCTCCGTCAGCGAAGATCTCAGCTGCCTTTGAATTTCCTACCACATGACCTGTGATGTTGAGTTTTCCGAGAATACTTACATTTCCGTTGACTGCGCCGATGATGTCCAAAGAACCGTCTGAATCTATATCACCGTTGATGGTCATTGCGCCTGTAATAAGTGAAGTTTCATCAAGAACTGCTGCCTTTTCTGTGTTTACATCCATTTTTTTCTCTGCCCCTCTGTTTTCTTTATTCTCTTTTTCTGCGACTTTCTCTTCCTCTTTTACCACATCGTCCAAAGCTATCTCTGAAGCGGTCTCCACAGCAGTAAAGTCCTCGGTTGCAGTCTCTCCTCCCGCATCCTCATTTACTGCTAAGTCCGTTTTTCGGGAATCATCGGTCACCACCGAATCGATGTTTTCAAGCATCTTTTCAAGATCCACATCGTCAGCCTTTGCCTCGGCAGCTCCCTCCGCGCCGTCTGCAGCATCCGCCTTTAACTCCTCCTCAGGGATAAGTTCGTTTACTGCCTGGGAAAGGTCTTCCTTTAAATCAGAAAAAAATCCCATGTTGATAAAACCTCCGTTTCATTTTCATTATTTAATATGATGAACTGCCACGGTTTCTGCGGTGATTGGTAAAATCTCCGTATCATCCATCGCCAATATCTTCTCGATCATCTGAGGCAAAGCCTCAACTGTGCTTGGTTTTTCATAGGAATCGTGAAGGAGTATTATACTTGAGCCGTATTCCTCTATATCGGAAACGGAATTTTTGACAAGTCTCTCCACGGAGAGCACTCCGCTTCCACCGTCTCCGGAGGAAATGTTCCAGTCGTAATATTCCACGTCCCTGCCCCTTAAGTAAGTGGCAAGATCCTTCATATTTACGCTGTTTACAGTGTTGGAACTGCCTCCCGGAAATCTGTATAATCCGCTGTGAAAACCGCATATATCATAGATTGCTTTGTCAACCTTTTCAAAGTCCGCCACAAAGCTTTCCATGTCGCTGTAGATCTCATTGTATTTATGAGAATAGGAATGCATTCCCAAACTGTGACCGCGATCCACGATATCCTTTACCATATCCGGATATTTTTCACAATTGCTTCCGACCACAAAAAAAGTGGCTTCCACATCGTATTCATCCAGAATATCCAATATCTCATCCGTAAAAGGACTGGGACCGTCGTCAAATGTCAGATACACCTTGTGAGTTTTCTCTGCAGCCTGATCATATGAATACTCGACCGTTTTAAAACCTGCAGATGAATCGTCATAAACTTCGTTTTCAGAATTTATAATGGGTGCTTCGCTTACCGCCTTTGCCCTTTCGATCACGGGATAGACTGCGTAGAGTTCATCCACCTTTTCCTGCATCTGTCCTATAGTCTTGTTCAGATCGGAAACTTTAAATATCAGATAAATGCTTGTAAATATGGGCAAAAATATAAGGGCGAAAGCCAAAGATATGATCGTTTTTTTTAATCGATTGACACGCTTTTTCCTCTTGGAAGCGCTTTGATTACTACCCTCATTCATAAATCACACATTCCGCCATCTTTTTTATCACACAAAAATCCTCTCAAACCCAAGTCCTAATATAGCATATTTCAACCCTATCTGCAACTTAAAAACAACCGACCAAAACGGTCGGTTGCCTGAAAGTTCAACTATTTCTCCAAGAATTTTCCTACGCTTACGAGTTTAACGCAAAGGGCAAAAAGTTCAGCCGCTTCCTTCATCTCGTCAAGTGAAGGATATGAGGGAGCGATACGGATATTGCTGTCCTCGGGGTCCTTGCCGTAAGGATAAACTGCACCGGCTTTTGTAAGCACAAGCCCTGCCTCTTTACACTTGGCAACGATCTCCTTTGCACATCCGGGAATAGCCTGGAATGAGATAAAGTATCCGCCGTTTGGATCGGTCCATTTTCCGATCTCGGCCTCACCAAGCTCTCTCTCCAGAATCTCAAGAACTGCCTCAAACTTAGGTCTCATAAGGGATGCATGTTTTTTCATATGCTCCTTGATACCGTTTATATCCTTGAAATATCTTACGTGCAGAAGCTGGTTTACTTTGTCATAACCGATGGTCTGTATTGTCATTGATTTCTTTATAAAATCAAGGTTTGTCTTTGATGAAGCAAAAGCAGCGATTCCTGCGCCTGCAAAGCTTATCTTTGATGTGGAAGCAAACTCGATTACCATATCAGGATTTCCTGCCTTCTCGCATTCATCCAGAATGTCCAAGAGGTCATCGCTTCTGTCATCATAAAGATCATGGATCACATAAGCGTTATCCCAATAGATCCTGAAATCCTCTGCGGCGGGCTTAAGTGCGGCAAATCTCTTTACTGTATCTGCGCTGTATGTATAACCCTGAGGATTTGAATACTTGGGTACACACCAGATTCCCTTTACTTCGGGATCGGTATTTACATATTTTTCAACCAGATCCATGTCAGGTCCTGTGGGAGACATGGGAATGGTGATCATCTCTATGCCAAAATGCTCGGTGATTGCAAAATGTCTGTCATAACCGGGTGCGGGGCAAAGGAATTTAACCTTGTTAAGCTTGCACCAGGGTGTGGAACCGTTGACACCGTGGATCATGGATCTTGCAACGCTGTCATACATTATATTAAGGCTGGCATTACCGCATACAACCACATTCTCAGGCTTTGTGCCCATCATGTCGGCCATAAGTTTTTTAGCCTCGGGTATACCGTCGAGCTGACCGTAGTTACGTGAATCCATGCCGTTTTCGCAAAGCATATCACTCTCTGAATTAAGCGCATCGAGAAGTTTCATACCCATATCAAGCTGGGCGGGAGACGGCTTTCCTCTTGACATATCAAGCTTAAGCCCCTTTTTCTTTGCCTCTTCATATTCAACATTAAGCTGTTCCTGCAGTTTAAGTAACTCTTCACGAGTCAGATCACAATATGCTTTCATGACAACAAACCTTTCTTTATCCTTGCATTATCGTATACAATCATACACTTTGTATATAATACAATATGTGTTTTCATATGGCAAGAAAAAAATAATAAACCGCCGAAGATAAAAACTTCGACGGTTTAAAAGGCTTTTTATTTTGTTTTCATTTAGCGGAATGCGTTGTTTTCAACAAGAGCCTTAAGTTCATCCCTTACCTGCTCGATGACCTTGGACACTTCTCCTGTCGCATGGGAAATATCCACGCTGCTTGAAGCAAGGGTCTTAACTCTCGCATCCACGCTCTCGACGATGGCGATAAGTTCCTTGGACTCTTTTGCTATGACTTCAACCGCATTTCTGATATGCTCGTTTGCCTCACCACTGTTCTGTGCAGTATCCTTGGAATCTGCCGCAAGAGAATTGATCTCGTCGGCAACAACTGCAAAACCTCTTCCGGCTTCACCCGCTCTTGCGGCCTCGATTGAAGCATTCAATGCAAGGAGGTTAGTCTGGTTTGCAATATCTACAACCTTTTTGTTGTTGTCCACAAGTTCTGCCAGGTCTGCAACGATCTGATCAACAGAAGTCCTCAGATTCTCACAGAATGCGGATACGTGAGCCATCTCCTCACTTACTGCACCGCTCTCTGTTGCATTAAGTTCATTTCCGTCACTCACACCCTTTACGGATTCGCTCAAAGAGTTGAAATGATCGTTTATAAGGTCGATGGTACGAAGCAGATCGTCACGCTGACTCATGAGCATGGTCTTTTCTTTTTCAACCATTTCCTGAGCCTCTATCTTTTCAAGTTCAACCAGGTCTTTCAGATAATGAACACAGTTTGATCTGTCATTGTATCCGTTAAATATTGCCACTGCCATATCACGACAGGAATCGTAACCGCAGCATGAGCAGTTGATATTCCTGGACTCCTCCGTGGTCTTTCTCATGGAATCAAAGACTTTGTCAAGCTCCGATTCCGTAGGAATCTTGGATACACACTGTGAGGATTTATCGGTATATTTTCTCAGATAGTCTTCGAGTTTTAAGTTCTTGAACTGTTTATTAAGCTCCGCAAGACGCTTTTCGGGAGAAAGATTTCTGGCCCATGCGCCCTTCTTTCCGTTCTTTTTAACGCTCTCCTGAATATCATGGATATGATACATGGGATCGTCATTATCAGTGATCTCCGGATCTGTTCCCGTTCCGCAGATACAACCGTTCTCACAGTTTAGAGCATCCACAAAGAGGTAAGGGGTCTTTCCGCCCTTTATCCTGTCGGCATTCTTTTTAAGATAATTATACATTCTCTTTTCGCCTTCTATCTGACGAATGAATGCATCACTTCCAAGGAGCCAGTAAACGTTCTCCTTCAATCCGCCCGGCATGGGATAGATGGAACCAAGACCATATTCGACCTCGTCCGTTATGGGTTCACCTAAGAGATTGTTTGCCTTGATATATTCCATCATGTGAGCAAATGTCACATTGTAATTTACATAGTTTTTGTTGTTTGGATCATCGATCTCCATCTTCTTTGCGATACATGGACTGATGAAAGCAAGCTTCTCTGTTATACCTAGCTCTTTTCTGGCATAGATGCCTGAACACATAAGAGGACTCTGAACCGGGAAAAGCTTTGGCAAATGTTCCGGAAGATATCTTTCGATATAGCCCACCACTGCCGGACAGGGCTGAGATATACCT
>JAGDCK010000158.1 GCA_017958585.1 Lachnospiraceae bacterium | reverse complement strand
GCACCTTCTGGCCGGTTCTCGGATGGACCTTCATCTGGGGATTTGTGGCAACATTCTCATGTTACTTTGGCGGAATGTTTCTTGCTATGCTCATCAACTCAAAGGGTATCGGCGGAAAGAAAGTATGGAGAACATTCTTTGTAACCACCATGGCTATCCCTTCATTCATCACACTTCTGCTTGTGGGAACCATGCTTGGAAAGAACGGTATCTTAAACGTACTTTTACTTAACTGGGGATTCGTGGCAGAGCCCCTGCCTTTCCTCACAAACGGTTTGTGGGCAAAGATCACGGTTATTGTAGTAAATATCTGGATCGGTGTGCCGGTTACAATGCTTATGGTAACAGGTATCCTGATGAATATTCCCGCAGAGCTTTATGAGTCTGCAAAAATTGACGGTGCCGGTCCTTTTATGGCATTCAGAAAGATCACTTTCCCTTATATGTGGTTTATCACAACACCTTATCTGATCACCAACCTGATCGGAAACTTCAACAACTTCGGTGTTATTTACTTCCTCACAGGAGGTAACCCCACATCCATCAACTACTACAAGGGAGCAGGAAAGACAGACCTTCTTGTTACATGGCTTTACAAGCTGACAAATGATACAAAGGATTACAACCTCGCTTCAGCCATCGGTATTATCATCTTTATCATTTCAGCTGCGTTCTCGCTTATTATGTACACCAGAAGTGGTGCGCTCAAGAATGAGGAGGGCTTCCAATAATGAAAGAAAGAACAGTTTTAGGATTAAATCTAAAATATTCAAGAACAGCAATCATCGCTGCAATTCTTGCCTTTGTAACATTGTTCATTCCATATATCCGTATTGAGTCCGACTCATACACGGCAGTTTCTCTCATGATAAAGCTTTTATCATTAAAGGAGGGACTCGGCAGGATAGTGATGGCTGTAATGGTCCTTACAAACATCCTGGGATGCATTATGGCTGTAGTTAATCTCATCAAACCTACCAAGGCAGGTTACAGATGCTGGGTAGTATTTTCAAGCGTTGCCCTTGCGGCATATTCAGTGCTTTTGTTTGTGACAAAGGCTACAGTTGACGGAAAAGGAATTTTTACCGCCAAGTTTTTGGTAAAAGATTTCTCATTTGGCTTCTGGTGCGGACTTATATTCACACTGTTTGCTCTGTGGTATGCATTAAAGACAGCAAAGATCAACCCCGGTTACGTGGTTTTGGTAGTGCTTACGATCATATGGCTCTTCCCTATCTCCTGGATAGTTCTCACATCATTCAGAGAAGAGGGCGGTTTCTACGTAGGATACTTTATCCCTCATGGCTTTACATTGGATAATTACCTTAACCTGTTTAAGTCAACCAGCGTTATTCCTTTCGCAAGATGGTGGATCAACACATTTGTGGTTGCAGCATGCCTTTGCGTGTTCAACACACTTATCATCCTCGGAACCAGCTACGTTTTGAGCCGTACACGTTTTGCCGGAAGACATAACCTCATGAAGGGTATGATGATCATCGGTATGTTCCCCGGATTCATGTCCATGGTTGCTGTTTACAATATCTTGAAAGGTATCGGTATCAACAGAAACCTCGGAGCGCTGATCTTAGTTGGTGTTGCCGGTGCGGCAATGGGATACTACATTTGTAAGGGATTCTTTGATACTATCCCCAAGTCAATGGATGAGGCAGCTATCATCGATGGTGCAACAAGATGGCAGATCTTTGTAAAGATCACTATTCCTCTTGCAAAGCCCATCGTAATCTATACAGCACTTACATCATTCCTCGGAACCTGGTCGGATTACATCTTCCCCAGTATGCTCCTTGGAGACAAGCAGTCATCCTACACTGTTGCGATCGGTCTTAAGTGGCTCACCGATTTCCAGAGAATCGACAGCTACTATACACAGTTTGCTGCAGGTGCCGTGATGGTTGCAGTGCCCATCGTAATCCTCTTTATCGCTCTTCAGAGATTCTATGTTGAGGGTCTCTCAGGATCGGTTAAAGGCTAATTTAATACGCATGTTATTTCCACATTACCATTACCCCTGTGGATATTAATATGAACATGAGACCCCTTTTGCTTTTGTAAGAGGGGTTTTGTGATAGCGTTGATATTTTGAATTTTTTTTGGAAGTTTTTTGTTGATTTTTCAGATTTTTTTACGGAAAACGGCAAGGGTTGAGAATTCGGTGTGACAGTGGTATAATATGATCAGTAAAGAGTACAAATGCGGACAAGGAGGTCCATTTATACAGGGAGGTAGCAGCTATGAGTATTTCATTTACACCCAAAAACGATTATTCTTTTTTATTTAAGAGCATGAACAAATCATCGGGCAATTCATTTTCAGGCCTGACAGGTCTTTTGTCCGAATACAATTCAATAAAGAGCGGAAATTACGGTAAGCTCATGAAGGCTTACTACAATACAAAGACTTCCGACGAGGTAAAGAGTCTTGCTTCCGATAAGACTGTAAACAAGGATTCAAAGGCCCTTGCAAAGGTAAGTACGTATGCGGATTCCCTTAAGGATGCGGCAGATGATCTGCTTGAAGCCGATTACGACAAGGTTTCCAAAGACGAGCTTTATTCACTTGCCTCAAAGTATGTGGAAAAATACAACTCGGTTGTAAACTCTTCAAAGGATGTTACCCAGTCATCCATTGTGGCAAGGTCCAACAATCTCTCGGCAAATACTTCATCGTATTCAAAGAAGCTTTCCGCCATCGGTATTACTGCAGATGACAAGGGAAATCTCTCCATTGATGAAAAGGCATTTAAGGATGCGGATACTTCCAAAGTAAAAGACCTCTTCGGAACAACAGGGTCTTATGGATATTCTGCATCGGCTCAGGCATCCCTCATCGGTTTTTCCGCAGAAAACGCCATGACGGTTCAGGGCCTTTATAATTCAAACGGTAATGCATTTTCTACTGATACGACAGGAAGTCTCTTCAATACATTTTTCTAAACAGAATTTATAACACCCCGGTTGTTATTACATTCGGGGTGTTTTTTACTTTATAGGAAATTGCTTCGCATTCCTATAAAGTAAAAAGCGCTCCGCTATGGATGCGCACTCGCGCGATTGGTATCATGTTGACTGTCGTCAACCGCGCTCGGCGCGAGCATGTCGCAAGCGACATGCTTT
>JAGDCK010000157.1 GCA_017958585.1 Lachnospiraceae bacterium | reverse complement strand
GCTCTCTCATAGCTGTGTTGATCGCATCACAAACAAGGTCTGTATTCAATGCTTCCATAACAGTCAGTCCCGGTAAGATCTCTGCAGCCATCGCAGCTGAGTGAGTCATACCTGAACAACCGATCGTCTCGATAAGAGCCTCCTGAATGATACCTTCCTTGACATTCAGGGACAATTTACAAGCACCCTGCTGAGGAGCACACCAGCCCACACCATGTGTAAATCCGGAAATATCTTCTACTTTTTTGGCCTGAACCCACTTCGCTTCTTCGGGAATGGGAGCACAACCGTGATGTACACCCTGAGCAACGGGACACATCTCTTCAACTTCCTTTGAATAAATCATGTGAAATCTCCTTTCAATATTTAGTTGATCTTATATATTAATCTAATATTATAAGCGTACAAATCATTTTCTCATATTACTATGGAAAAATCCAGCATAAATTGATAAAAACAAACCAAAAATATGAAATATTTAAGAACGGTTTTTAACGCTCTTTCATGACGATCTCTGTTTTGTTTTTATAGATGTGATTGGCAGGGATCACGCCTCTTACGCAGGAAGTGGGATAAACGTTTGAACATCTTCCGATGACCGTGCCGGGATTTAATACGGAATTGCATCCGACTTCCACATTGTCTCCAAGCATTGCACCGAATTTCTTTAATCCGGTCTCATACTTTTCCTTGCCGTCCTTAACCACCACAAGAGTCTTGTCGCTCTTCACGTTGCCGGTAATGGAGCCTGCGCCCATGTGAGCTTTAAATCCCAGGATCGAATCTCCCACATAATTGTAATGAGGTACCTGGACCTTGTTAAAGAGGATCACATTTTTTAGTTCTGTGGAGTTTCCAACCACGGCACCCTTTCCCACAATTGCCTTACCTCTGATAAATGCGCAGTGTCTGATCTCCGCGTCCTCATCGATGATAAGAGGACCGTTTAAGCAGGCGGTGGGAGCAACCTTTGCAGATCTTGCAACCCAGATATCCTCTCCTCTTTTCTCATACTTATCCTCGGGCAAAGTCTTTCCAAGTTCGATTATAAAATCTCCGATCTTTGGCAGAACTACCCAAGGGTATTCAGCGCCGTCAAATATCTTTGAAGCTATTGTCTCATTAAGATCATACAGATCCTTTACCTTGATATCGCTCATAAATTCCTCCTTTAGATTTGACAGGTTTAAACGCCTTCAAAGTCAAATACAATGTTCTTTTCTTCGTTTAATTTAAGTCTGGCATCAAAATACAGACCCTTCTTACTTAAAAACTCTTTTATTATATCAGTTTTTCCGGTTTTTAAAAGCATGATAAGCTGTTCCTCGGAAATCTTTACGCCTGCGATCTTATTTACATAAAAATCACAATCCTTTTCGCCTGACGCTTCATTCACGGTAACTTCTTCCTCGTCTTGACTTTTACGCTTAAAATTGGTGCATCTGAAACCATTGTGTGTCTTGATGATATCTCCGCCGCATTTGGGACATTTGATATCGGGCATAACGGTTTCATTATTGTCAAAGACAAATTTGATTCCCGTAACCTTTCCCGTCTCATCCTTTGAAAGGGAAAGACAAGCATCGAATTTAGAACCGGACTTTGACTTAAATCCGCTTATAGTTTCCGTCTCACCATTGGTAAGTAATTCCTTGACATTGCTTTCGGAGAGCTTCTTTCCTGCGATCTGGCCGATACTGAACCTGCAGCTGCCTTCTTTGTTGTCCTTGTCATAATTGGCGCAACCGTATCCGAAGGGAGTTACTACGATCTTTCCTCCGCAGACAGGACATTTGACATCCTTGATCTCCTTTGCCTCCACATTTTCAAAATCAAAGGAGATCTCGTATTTGTCCTCATTTTGCTTTAAGACCAAAACCGCATCGAAACTTTTTTTGTTCTTTCCCTTAAAGCCCCTTATGGTCTTTGTCTTTTTGTCATTTAAAAGGTCTTTTACATCGCTTTCAGAGATCTTCTTACCTGCGATCTCGCCGATTGTAAAATAGCATTTATCAATATCCTTTGCGAAATGATTCTCACATGAATAACCGAATTTTGTGACGATGATCTTGCCACCGCAGGCAGGACATGAAGCATTTTCCACCACTTTTGATTCCACATTGTCAAAATCAAAGGAAACCTCGGCCTTTCCTGCATCGTTTTTCTTAAGTATTAATACAGCATCAAACTTCGAGCCGTTTTTGGACTTAAAGTCCCTGATGGTGGAAGTCTTACCTGTTGTCAAAAGTTCTTTTACATTTGAGCTTGAAAGCTTTTTACCTGCTATCTTTCCTATAAAGAACCTGCAGCTTGCAGGATCATCAGCCTTAAAATTACCGCACCCAAAGCCTGTGGATTTTACTTCTAAGGGACCACCGCAGTCCGGGCATACCACGCCTTCAAGTTTGGCAGTCTCCACTCCATCAAAGTCAAATACCGTTTCGTATTTTCCGGCTTCGTTTTGCTGTAATTTAAGTTTTGCCGAAAAAGGAGTGTTTTTCTTTGTTTTAAATCCATTAATGACAGCAGTTTCACCGTCGTTGATCAAAGTTACAAAATCATTTTCCGAGAGTTTCTTTCCTGCGATCTCACCGATTACGAAATTACACTTTTCGTTTTCGGCCTCTTTAAATCTGTTTTCGCATGCAAATCCGTATCCGGTCTTTACGATCCGGCCGCCACATACGGGACATTTTACATTTTCAACAGGTTCATTTACGTTTTCCGAAAAATCAAATCTGGTGGTGTATCTTCCGCTTTCATCTTTTGTAAGGACTATTGAAGCAGAAAACTTTGACTTATTTTTTCCCGTAAAACCGGAGATCACTCTGGTCTTACCCTTTAAGATAAGATCCTTAAAATCCTCTTCCTCTATGTCAAGTCCTGCCACCTGCCCCATTCCGAAGCGACATTTTATTTCTTCATTCCTGTAATTACCGCAACCGTAGCCAAATGAAGTCTTGTTCAGTTCTCCCCCGCAGACGGGACAGTTAATGCCCAAAGGCTTAATGGTGGCGATACCCTTTGATTCTTTGCCTGTAAACTGATTGATATTTGCGGCAATGTTCCGGGTCAGGTCGTTTCCGATCATCTTGTTGGTCTCTCGCCTGATATAGTCTTCAAGCTTCTTCCTATAGTCCACATCATCGACGGAACCGTTTATGATGCCCTCAAGGCCCTTTTCCCAGGAGGCTGTCATCTCGGGATTTAAAAGAGAAGGTACGGACAAAAAAACCACTTCATAGATCATCTCACCCAGCTTTTCAGGAGTTATGATCTGGGTTTTGTTATTTTGATTTAAATAACCGATCCTGACAAGTTTCTCT
>JAGDCK010000156.1 GCA_017958585.1 Lachnospiraceae bacterium | reverse complement strand
GGCGGACCAAACGGCGACAGCGGTCTTACAGGAAGAAAGATTATCGTTGATACCTACGGCGGTGCTGCACGCCACGGCGGCGGTGCTTTCTCAGGAAAGGACTGCACAAAGGTTGACCGTTCTGCAGCTTATGCGGCAAGATACGTTGCAAAGAACATCGTGGCAGCAGGAATCGCAGATAAGTGCGAGATCCAGCTTTCATATGCAATCGGTGTGGCTCATCCCACATCCATCATGGTAGACACCTTCGGAACCGGCAAGATCTCAGATGAGAAGCTTGTTGAGATCGTTCGTGAGAACTTCGATCTTCGTCCTGCAGGAATCATCAAAATGCTCGACCTTAGACGTCCCATCTACAAGCAGACATCAAGCTACGGCCACTTCGGACGTACTGATATCGACCTTCCTTGGGAAAAGACAGACAAGGCAGATGCTTTGAAGAAATACTTATAATAAGTAAATAATGTTAATTTTAGAGTGCGTGGCTGAATGTCACGCACTCTTTTGTATTAGGTCTGTTTTTTTGAAAAAAATCACTATTTTTTAATTAAAAAAAGGAGAGTTGTTGGTTTTGATCGAAACGGTTATATTAGAATCTGGATGAAAACTTCTTGTAAAGATCTGCAGCTTTGCAGATATAGGAAAGGTATGGTTATTTGAAATGAACAGAAAAGTTATGGTAGGGCTGATGATGAGTGCGATGCTTGGAATCTTTGTATCATGCGGAAAGATCGAATACACCGAAGAGAGTGTCAGCCGGATGGAGGTTACTCTCGGTACTGCGGAAGATGTTTCCGTAAACATGACTGAAGAGGGAGAAGAGCTTACCTGGAGTAAGGTGGATGGCGCAGAAGGATACGTGATCTACAAAGGAAGCAGCAGACTCGCAGACGATTTTACGATCGTTTCAACAGTTGAAGGCGAGAGCACTTCTCTTTTATTAAGTGATGAATCTTTTGGAAAATATGACTATTTCAAAGTAAGAGCAGTTGCGGGAAAGACCGTGGGAGAACTTTCGGAGGCTGTATCATATGAGGAAACTCTCTTTGGAAAAAATGCAAAGATTTATGCTCCCACAGACGATCCGGAGGCAGTTAATTTTGAACTGATGAAGCTCTTTAACAGACAGGAGACAGCTCAGTTTGATGATTACCGCTATGCCGTGATGTTTAAACCCGGAGAGTATGACGAGGCAATTGATTTAAAGACAGGATTTTACATGGATGTGTTCGGACTGGGACTTCTCCCCACGGATACAGTGCTTCAATCCTTTAACAACCCCGCTCAGTGGCTTGGGGACAACAACAATCACAATGCCACATGCAATTTCTGGCGCGGAGTTTCCAATTTCACAGTAAATGACAACGTAATGTGGGCGGTATCCCAGGCCACATTCATGCGCAGAATGCAGATAAACGGAAGCCTTTCACTTCACGATCAAAACGGCTGGGCCAGCGGAGGATTCCTCTCTGATTCTGTTATCACAGGGTTCACCGATTCCGGAAGCCAGCAGCAGTGGCTTTCCAGAAACTGCGACTGGAGCAAGTGGACAGGTCAGAACTGGAATATCGTATTTGCGGGCATAACAGAGGGCAAGACTCCAAACACCACATGGCCCGTATCAACATATACCACCGTGGAAGATGTAAATGTTATGGCGGAGAAGCCTTATCTTTATCTTGATAACGGCGAATACAAAGTAATGGTTCCCGATGTGGTAAGAGACAGCGTAGGACCCACATGGACAGAGGGCGCAAGCGGAGGCAGCCTGTCACTGGATGAGTTTTACGTGGCATATCCTGATGTGGACAGCGCTTCAACCATAAATGAAGCACTTGCAGACGGAAAGAATATTCTCTTTACTCCCGGAATATATGAATTTGACGAAGCAGTCCACGTGGAAAAAGAGGGAACAGTGATCCTTGGAATCGGTCTTGCAACGATCCGTCCCATGGCAGGAAATGTATGCATGGAAGTCGCAGACGCAGAGGGCATCAGGATCGCAGGACTTTTGTTTGACGCATGGACAGAAAAGAGCGAGACACTTCTCAGAGTGGGCGCAGAGAAAAATGACGAAAACCATTCTGATAACCCCATGATCTTAAGCGACCTGTTCTTTAGAGTGGGCGGTGTCACAAACGAGAATACAGCAGTCGACAGCTGTGTGGTAATAAATTCAAATGATGTGGTTGGCGACAATTTCTGGGTATGGCGTGCCGATCACGGAAACGGCGTTGCTTGGAATGCAAACACCGCGCCAAACGGAATCATAATAAACGGCGACAGAGTAAGCTTCTATGCACTGATGGTGGAGCACTTCCAGGAGTATCAGACAGTATGGAACGGCGAGGACGGTCTTACTGTATTTTACCAGAGCGAGCTTCCCTACGATGTGCCTAATCAGAAGGCATGGCAGAGCCATGACGGCAAGATGAACGGTTTCGCATCCTATTATGTATCCGATGATGTGGAGAGACATACAGCCATCGGAATCGGAATCTATGCTTACAACCGTGATGCCAAGGTTCAGGAGCTGTGCGCTATGGAGGTTCCCAAGGTTGAGGGAATGGATCTGAGAAATGTATGTGCCGTAATGATCACAGGTAATCCGGGAATCACCCACGTTATCGACAATTTCGGCGGAAGCTGCTATACCGCAGGCACCAGAACCGTTGTCCTTGATTTCAAAGAGGAACTTAGAAAAGAAGCAGAAAAAAAGGATAAGGAATAGATTCGGGCAGATACGATGACCTGAAAACCAAACCCGGCGGGAGGATCCACCAAAAGTGAGTCCTTCCGTCTTTTATTTTTTTAACAGACTTTTATATTTATATCCAAAAAAATTTGAAGTATAATATTTTTACATGAGAAAATAAGGGGAAGTATAAATGGCTTTTACACATCTTCATGTCCACACCGAGTATTCTCTTTTGGACGGTTCCAACAAAATAAAAGAATATGTACACAGAGTCAAAGAGCTGGGGATGAACTCCGCAGCCATAACAGACCACGGCGTAATGTACGGTGTGATCGATTTTTATCGTGCCTGCAAAGCGGAGGGCATTAAGCCCATACTTGGATGTGAGGTATACGTGGCTCCCAATTCCAGATTTGACAAGGAGCTTACGGGCGGCGAGGACAGATATTACCATCTGGTGCTCCTTGCGGAAAACAATACCGGCTATGCAAACCTTATGAAGATCGTGAGCAAAGGCTTTACGGAAGGATATTATTACAAGCCCAGGGTGGATTTTGAGATACTAAACAAATATCATGAGGGCATTATCGCTACTTCTGCCTGCCTTGCGGGAGAAGTGCAAAGATACATTTCAAAAGGACTTAAGGATGAGGCCAGAAAGGCCGCATTAAAATATGAAGCATGTTTCGGAAAGGGAAACTATTTTTTGGAGCTTCAGGATCATGGCATCCCGGAACAGCGTACTGTGAACATGGAACTTATGACCATGAGCAGGGAGCTTGACATTCCCCTTGTGTGCACAAACGATGTTCACTATACATACGCGGAGGATGCGGAGCCCCATGACATACTTTTGTGCCTCCAGACCGGAAAGAAGCTTTCCGACGAGGACAGAATGCGCTATGAGGGCGGTCAGTACTATGTAAAGAGCGAGGAGGATATGAGGAAACTCTTTCCCTATGCTTTGGAGGCTGTGGAAAACACTCAAAAGATCGCTGACAGATGTAATGTGGAGATAGAATTTGGAGTCACAAAGCTTCCTAAATTTGACGTGCCGGAAGGATTTGACTCCTGGAGCTATCTGAACAAGCTCTGCAATGACGGACTTTCCGAGAGATACCCGGATGAAAATGCAAAGGCCGGCCACTCCGATATGACCATCAGAGAGAGGCTTGAGTACGAGCTTTCCGTGATCCGCAAGATGGGATACGTGGATTATTTCCTCATAGTGTGGGATTTTATCAACTATGCCAGGGAAAATGACATCCCCGTGGGACCGGGACGTGGTTCCGCTGCGGGAAGCATAGTATCCTATTGTCTTCACATAACCAATATCGATCCCATAAAATACGACCTTCTCTTCGAGAGATTTTTGAACCCCGAGCGAGTGTCCATGCCCGATATCGACGTGGATTTTTGCTACGAGAGAAGACAGGAAGTAATAGACTATGTGTGCCGCAAATACGGAGATGACAAGGTGGTTCAGATCGTCACCTTCGGTACTCTCCAGGCAAAGGGTGTTATCAGAGACGTGGCAAGGGTAATGGATCTGCCCTATTCCTTTGCGGATTCCATCGCAAAGATGATCCCCACGGAATTAAATATCACGCTGGATCTGGCCCTTGAAAAAAATCCTGAGTTCAGGAAACTTTATAACGAGGATGATCAGGTTCACTACCTTATAGATATGTGTAAGCGCCTTGAAGGTCTTCCCAGACACACATCCATGCATGCGGCAGGTGTTGTTATCTGCCAGAAGGCTGCGGATGAGTTCGTACCCCTCTCGAGGGGCGCAGACGGATCCATAGTTACCCAGTTTACCATGACCACCATCGAGGAGCTGGGACTGTTAAAGATGGACTTTCTGGGCCTCAGGACCATGACCGTTATCCATGATGCGGTTAAATTCGTGGAAAAGAGTAAGGGTATCAAGCTTGATATCAACAATATCGATTACGACGATCCCAATATCATGAACTATATCGGTTCCGGCAAGACTGAGGGTATTTTCCAGCTTGAAAGTGCCGGAATGAAAAGCTTCATGAAGGAGTTAAAACCAAAGAGCTTAGAGGATGTAATCGCGGGAATATCCCTTTACAGACCGGGCCCCATGGACTTTATCCCCAAATACATAAAGGGTAAAAACAACAACGACAGCATCACATACCTCTGCCCTCAGCTTGAGCATATACTGGCACCCACCTACGGCTGTATCGTGTACCAGGAGCAGGTTATGCAGATCGTAAGGGATCTGGGCGGATATACCATGGGTCGAAGCGACCTGGTGCGCCGTGCCATGAGTAAGAAAAAACAGGCAGTCATGGAGAAGGAACGCCAGAATTTCATCTACGGAAACGAAGAGGAAAATGTGCCCGGATGTCTTAAAAATGACATAAGCGAAAGCGTTGCGGGTGCAATCTATGACGAGATGATGGACTTTGCAAAATACGCTTTCAACAAATCCCATGCGGCTTGCTACGCCGTGGTTGCGGTGCAGACTGCATATTTAAAGGTATACTATCCCGTGGAATTCATGGCGGCGCTTATGACCTCCGTTATAGACAATTCCACCAAGGTGTCAAACTATATCCTTACCTGTAAAAATATGGGTATAGAGATCCTGCCGCCTGACATAAATGAAGGAGAATCCGGATTCTCAGTATCGGGAAATTCCATAAGATATGCCCTGACTGCCATAAAGGCTGTGGGTCGCCCCGTCATTGAAGCCATCGTGGAGGAGAGGCGTGAGAGAGGCCCCTTTGGAAACATCAGCGACTTTGTAAACAGAACCTGCGAGAGAGATG
This sequence comes from Lachnospiraceae bacterium, assembly GCA_017958585.1. Taxonomy (GTDB): domain Bacteria; phylum Bacillota; class Clostridia; order Lachnospirales; family Lachnospiraceae; genus RGIG10340. Next base: position 8,087 of record JAGDCK010000156.1, on the reverse strand, counting down.
TAAATAAGCGCGCAGTGGAAAACTTCATAAAAGCCGGCGCCCTTGACTCTCTGGGCGGCACCAGAAAACAGTTTATGAGTGTTTACGGACAGCTCATAGACAGTGTAACCAAGGACAGAAAAAACAATCTGGTGGGTCAGTTAAGCCTCTTTGACATAGCAAGCGACGACCAAAAGGAAGAATTCAATTTCAAACTTCCAAACGTGGGCGAATATGACAAGGAACTCATGCTTTCCTTTGAAAAGGAAGTGCTTGGCATCTACATAAGCGGTCATCCCCTGGAGGAGTACAAGGATATGTGGCAGAAATTTATTACCAATACCACAACCGACTTTGCTCTTGATGAGGAGACGGGAGCCGTGGTTGCAGAGGACAAAAAGAGTGCCGTTGTGGGCGGAATGATATCCGCAAGGACCATCAAATATACGAAAAATGACAAGGTCATGGCATTTGTTACCTTGGAGGACCTGGTGGGAACCGTGGAGATCGTGGTATTTCCAAATGACTATGAAAAATACGGGCCGCTTTTGTTGGAGGACTCAAAGGTATTCGTAAAGGGAAGAGTAAGCCTTGAGGAAGACAAGGACGGAAAGCTCATATGCGAGCAGGTCATTTCCTTTGACGAAGCCACAAAAGCAGGAGATAAGCTTCCCTGGATCGACAGATTTGCAAGGGGCGGAAATAATTACAGTTCAGGCTATGGAAATTCCGGAAACAGAGATTTCGGAAACGGAAACTACGGAAACGGTAGCTTTTCCGGAAAGAGCCGGAGCTCTGCCAAAGCGCCTGCAGCCACCGTGTCGAAGCTCCCCACAGGAATGTGGATACAGTTTGCCACAAAGGAAGAATATGATGAAAAACTTCCCATATTACAGGAAACCATCAAGGATTCCGACGGAACAGACAACGTGGTGATCTATATAAAGAGTACCAGACAGATCAATGTGCTGCCTGCGGCAATGTCCGTAAAGGCGGACGAGGGACTTAAGGCTTCGCTGGAGGGAGTCTTTGGTGTCGGAAATGTCAGTATTAGAGCCTAAAGTATTGAAATAGGTAAAAAAATAGATTAAAATGTGTAAAAACGAATAGAAATCTTGTTTATATATGCGGCCTGTTTTGATACAGGTTTTTGGAAAGGAATGGAACAATATGGCAAAAGAGATTAAAACAATCGGTGTTCTCACCAGTGGTGGAGATGCGCCCGGCATGAATGCCGCAATCAGAGCCGTAGTCCGAGTAGCCATTGCGCGAGGCATCAAGGTAAAGGGTATCAAAAAAGGATACCAGGGCCTTTTGAATGAAGAGATAGTGGAGCTTGAGGCAAAGGATGTCTCAGACATGATACAGCGAGGAGGTACCATCCTCGGAACAGCAAGATGTCTGGAGTTTAAGACTGTGGAAGGTCAGGAGAAGGGCGCTGAGGTTTGCCGCAAGCACGGGATCGACGGCATCGTCGTAATCGGAGGAGACGGTTCCTACAGAGGTGCACAGGCTCTTTCCAGACAGGGTATCAACACCATAGGACTTCCCGGAACCATCGACCTTGACATCGCATGTACCGAATACACCATAGGCTTTGACACTGCAGTTAACACAGCCATGGAAGCCATCGACAAGGTAAAGGATACATCCTCATCCCATGAGAGATGCTCCATCGTGGAGGTTATGGGCAGAAACGCAGGATACATCGCACTCTGGTGTGGTATCGCAAACGGTGCTGAGGACATTCTGCTTCCTGAAAAATATGACTTTGACGAGCAAAAGATCATCAACAATATCATAGACAGACGTCGTAAGGGTAAAACCCACCATATCATCATTAACGCAGAGGGTATCGGACATTCCACATCAATGGCAAGACGTATCGAGGCCGCAACCGGAATTGAGACCAGAGCCACAATCCTCGGACACATGCAGCGAGGCGGAAACCCTTCGGCAAAGGATCGTTTCACCGCTTCCATCATGGGTGCAAAGGCCGTTGACACACTTCTTGCGGGAGAGACCAACAAGGTTATCGGTCTCCAGCATGGTGAGTTTGTGGCCATAGATATCGAGGAAGCTCTCGCCATGACAAAGGGTATCGACGAATACGAGATCGAAGTTGCAAAGCTTCTGTCAGTATGATAGAGATTAGTATACTCAGATAGATCAATATAAAGCGGTTTTATTCTCCATGGGGAGAGTAGGCCGCTTTTTTTAAAAAAAGGTGATGAAATGATAACAAGTACTTCCAATCCAAAGGTGAAACAGCTTCAGCTTTGGCAGAACAAGAGTAAGGAGCGAAAAAAGGACGGTGTCTACATTGTGGAAGGCATCAAGATGTTTTTGGAAGCTCCCGCAGATATGATAAAAGAGGTATATATCTCGCAAGAAATCTTGCAGAATGTGCAAAAAGAGTCAGAATCCAATATATTTTTGAAAGAAAAGATACAATTAATTGAATTCGAGACAATAACGGATGATATTTTTAAAAAGGTTTCGGACACTCAGACACCACAGGGAATACTCACCGTAATGAAAAGACCAAAGTACACGCTGGATGACATTACGGCATCGGAAAACCCTCTGGTGGTGGTCCTTGAAAACCTGCAGGACCCGGGGAACCTTGGCACCATACTAAGGACCGGTGAGGGTGCAGGCATAAGCGGAGTGATAATGAGCGAGGGGACGGTTGATATCTACAACCCAAAGACCATCAGAGCCACCATGGGAAGCATATACCGCGTGCCTTTTATCTACACATCAGACCTGGGAGAGACTTTGCAGGAGCTTAAAAAGAAAGGCATCAGAACCTATGCCGCCCATTTAAAGGGAGAGACTTATTATGATTCCCTTTCATTTAAAGAGCCCACGGCATTTTTGATAGGAAATGAAGGAAACGGTCTCACCGACAAAACGGCATCCCTTGCAGACAGCTACATCAAGATCCCCATGGAGGGACAGGTTGAATCCCTGAATGCTGCAGTTGCCACGTCACTGCTTATATATGAGACCCACAGACAGAGAAGCCAAAAATAATATTAATATAGAAGACAGGAGATAAAAATCATGAAGATCGGATTTATAGGACTTGGAAATATGGCTCAGGCCATGATCGGAGGAATACTGGAAAGCGGATTATACAAGGCCGGAGACATTATGGGAACTGCAAGGACTGCAGCTACATGTGAAAAAGTCAAATCGCAATTTGACATTGAGGCAATACCTCCAATGGACGGGGACAGCGCCAAGTCTGCCGCATATGTTGCTGAAAACTCAGACATTCTCGTGCTTGCCATAAAGCCCGGAGTGTTACCTGATGTACTCAGTCAGATAAAGGGCAATGTAAAGGACAGGACAGTGATCTTAAGTATCGTCGCAGGAAAGAGTATAGACTTTATATGCGGAGGACTCGGAAATCCGGATGCAAAAGTGATCAGATGCATGCCCAATACGCCTGCCCTGGTGGGAGAGGGATGTACGGGAGTGTCCGTATCCGGAAGAGAGACGGAAAATGAGATAACAGCCGTTATGAATATTCTCTCATCCTTTGGAAAGGCATATATCGTTCCTGAGAAGATGATGGATGTGGTAGTTGGAGTAAGCGGAAGTAGCCCCGCATATGTATTTATGTTTATAGAAGCAATGGCTGATGAAGCGGTGCTTCAGGGAATGCCCAGAGCTCAGGCTTATAAGTTTGCAGCCCAAAGCGTACTTGGAAGTGCCAAAATGGTATTGGAGACAGGAAAGCACCCCGGAGAACTCAAAGACATGGTTTGCTCCCCTTCAGGCACCACCATTGAAGCCGTTAAGGTCCTTGAGGAGAAGGGTATGAGAGCTGCAGTCATGGATGCCATGGACGCATGTATCGAAAAATCGAAGAAATTGTAGATATTTTTCCGAAACTTGACAAAAATGAATCCCTTTGCTAATATAACGTTTATGTTTCAGATACGTAATAATTTTGTAATAATTTAGTTGACGCTGTGGGGACATTTCCCCAATGCGTGGAGGTTATTTTATGGCAACAAACAAGAGTATGTTTGCGGGCCTTGCGGGAGTTCTCATCATGGGAACACTTCTTTGGAACGCGGACATAACAGTGGAAGCCACAGGAAATTACCTGGACACAGTAAACGGTGGAGTTGCATCAATACTTGATCCCGGTGCAAAGGATTCAACAGAGGCAATAAACAAGACCGCAAAGGCTTTGAAACTTGATCTTACAAAGATTGAAACAGAGGAACAGGAAAGCTCCACTTTAGTAATGGCAAACGTTAAGCAGGCTCTTAACGTAAGAGAAAATCCCGACTCCGATGCGGAGAAAGTCGGAATGCTCTACAAAGACTGTGGCGGAACAATTTTGGAAAGACAGGACGGATGGACCAAGATCCAGTCCGGAAACCTTATAGGCTGGGCAAATGACAAATACCTTCTCTTTGGAGAGGATGCGGAAGCCCTTGCCGATGATGTGGGAATGACAACAGCCCATATCGAGACAGAGACACTCAGGGTCAGAAGCGAGGCAAGCACGGAGAGCTCCATACTTGGTCTTTTACCAAAGGGTGATGTTGTTGAAGTGATCGACAATTCCAATGAAGAGTGGGTACTTGTGGATTACGAAGGCTCAGAAGGATATGTATCCAGAGAGTTTGTAAAGACTGATTTCGTGATCGATGCGGGAGAGACTCTCGAGGAGATCAAGGCTCGTCTTGCTGCCGAGGCAGAGGCAAAGAGACACGTAAACTACGGTGCTTACACCACAGATGCGGATACTACTCTTCTTCTTGCGGCACTTATCCAGTGTGAGGCAGGCGGAGAGAGCTACGAAGGACAGGTTGCAGTCGGTGCGGTTGTAATGAATCGTGTGAGAAGTTCGGCTTATCCTGATTCCATCCACGGTGTTATCTATGCATCAGGACAGTTTACACCTGCTCAGAACGGAAAGGTAAACAGAGTTTACGAATCAGGCAAGATCAAACAGTCATGTATCGATGCGGCTAACGAGGCTATAAGCGGTACATCAAATGTAGGTTCCTATACACACTTCAGGCGTAACAACGGCCGTGAGGGACTTGTGATCGGAAACCACGTATTCTACTAAGTTTTTACCGGTAGGAGTCAAGTCAATATAATAATGAATGATAAAGTGCCATAAGCTGTTTGCCTGTGGCACTTTTGTTATTCTAACGTGCACAAATGTAGGTTGCACCGTACTCACGACTATAGTAAAATGTAGACAGATTTAGGGAAGAGAGGAGGATGTACATGAACAATTTAGTGGTTTTTTGGATAATCGCTTTGATCGCGTTTGCCCTCATCGAACTTTTCACCATGGGACTTACGACCATCTGGTTTGCCGGCGGTTCACTTATCGCATTTTTCGTAGCTTTGCTTGGCGGCCCGCTGTGGTTACAGATCTGTGCGATGGTTGTTGTATCGGTTCTTCTTTTGATATTTACAAGACCCATCGCAGTTAAGTATTTCAACAAGGACAGAGTCAGGACCAACGTGGAGAGCATGGTGGGAAAACAGGCCATCGTTATCAGCGAAGTTGACAACCTTCAGGGAATCGGTCAGGTAAGCGTATCCGGAAACGAATGGAGCGCAAGAAGCAGTGATGACCGTATCAGACTTCCGGAGGGAACCGTTGTAAGAGTTCTTGCAGTAAGCGGTGTAAAACTCATCGTAGGTCAGGACAAAGAGGTGGGTCAGCCGGAGATCAAACCCGAGGACAGAGTCTCGATCGAACCCGAAGAATACTCGAAATTTTTAAAAAAGAGGAGAGATAAATATGCCATTTGTAGTCATTTTGATCGTAATTATTTTAGCTATTGTCATTTCTTGCATTAAAGTTGTACCCCAGGCACAGGCTTTCATCGTTGAAAGACTTGGTGCTTACCAGTCCACTTGGTCAGTAGGACTTCATTTTAAACTTCCTATTTTCGACCGTGTTGCAAGAAGAGTTAATTTAAAAGAGCAGGTTGCGGATTTCCCGCCTCAGCCCGTTATCACAAAGGATAACGTTACAATGAGAATCGATACCGTTGTATTCTATCAGATCACAGATCCCAAGCTTTATACATACGGCGTTGAAAATCCCATGATGGCTATCGAGAACCTGACAGCCACAACACTCAGAAATATCATCGGTGACCTGGAGCTTGACCAGACACTTACAAGCCGTGAGACCATCAATACAAAGATGCGTGCAGCTCTCGACATCGCAACAGACCCTTGGGGAATCAAGGTTAACCGTGTTGAGTTAAAGAATATCATTCCTCCCGCAGAGATCCAGAATGCAATGGAGAAGCAGATGAAGGCAGAGCGTGAGAGACGTGAGGCCGTAACCCGTGCAGAAGGTGAAAAGAAGGCAAAGATCCTGGTGGCAGAAGGTGAAAAAGAATCCGCTATCCTTAAGGCAGAGGCTGAGAAACAGTCAGCAATCCTCAGAGCTGAAGCTCAGAAGGAAAAGATGATCCGTGAGGCAGAAGGTGAGGCTGAGGCAATCCTCAAAGTTCAGCAGGCTAATGCAGACGGTATCAAGATGATCAAGGATGCCGGAGCAGATGAGGCAGTATTAAAGATAAAGAGCCTCGAAGCATTTGAGAAGGTAGCTGACGGACAGGCTACAACAATTCTCCTTCCTTCAGAACTTGACGGAATCGCAAGCCTTGCTACAGCTTGGAAACAGGCAGGAAAATAATAGTTCTCAATAATTTGTCTTTACATAAATGACCCGCCGCAGGTTTATATTTTAAGCCTGTAGCGGGTCCCTTTCTTAATGGAAACACTTTACCGATTTACAAAATTACAGAAATAAAAAAGAACTGCCCCGAATTGTTGAAAAACAAGGAATTTTGAAGTATATTAGAAGTTGATTTTATATTTGAAAGGCAGGAAATAGCAATGAACCTTAAAGGACGCGATTTTTTGAAACTTCTGGACTTTACACCCGAGGAGATCATTTACCTCATCGACCTGGCAGCCGAGCTTAAAGACAAAAAGAAAAAAGGCATACCCATGGATGATTTCAGGGGAAAAAATGTTGCTTTAATATTTGAAAAGACCTCCACCAGAACCAGATGCTCCTTTGAGGTGGCAGCCCACGATTTGGGAATGGGAACCACATACCTTGATCCTTCGGGAAGCCAGATCGGCAAAAAAGAAAGCATTGCCGATACCGCAAGAGTTCTGGCAAGCATGTTCGAGGGAATCGAATACAGAGGATACGGCCAGGAGATCGTGGAAGAGCTTGCAAAATATTCAAAGGTTCCTGTCTGGAACGGACTTACAAACGAATTCCACCCCACACAGATGTTAGCGGATATGCTCACCATCAGAGAACACTTCGGACGCTTAAAGGGCATCAAACTCGCATACATGGGAGATGCCCGCTACAATATGGGAAATTCATATATGGTTTGCTGCGCAAAGCTCGGACTTGACTTTGTGGCATGCACAAACAAAAAATACTTCCCCGATGAGAAACTGGTTGAGACCTGCAAAGAGATCGCGAAAGAGACAGGTGCCACCATCACTCTCACGGAGGATGCATTTGAGGGAACAAAGGGCGCAGATGTGGTCTGCACCGACGTATGGGTATCCATGGGCGAGCCCGATGAGATCTGGGAGGAGAGAATAAGAGACCTCTCACCTTACCAGGTTAACACTGCTATCATGGACAATGCAGGAAAAGACGCCATCTTTTTACACTGCCTGCCCGCATTCCACGATCTGAAGACCAAGATCGGCGCCGAGATCCAAAAGAAATTTGGCATCGAAGAGATGGAAGTTACGGATGAGGTGTTCGAATCCGAGAGATCTCTTGTGTTTGAGGAAGCAGAGAACAGAATGCATACCATAAAAGCAGTGATGGCAGCCACATTGTAGATTTTTTATATAAACAAGGGATTACATAGATTGAGAACCGTTTTTTTGGAAGAGACAGATTCCACAAATGAAGAATGTAAGCGCTTTTTTGAAAAAAATGGCGTACCCGAGGGCGGGATAGTCTTTGCATCCGATTACCAGTCTGCGGGAAAAGGCAGGCGTGGCAGGACCTGGGTAAGCCCAAAGGGCGTAAACATCTATTTTTCAGTTTTGAT
>JAGDCK010000155.1 GCA_017958585.1 Lachnospiraceae bacterium | reverse complement strand
CCGTCCTTAAGCCCAAAGAGAAACTTCTTTGTGCCGTCTATGGCAGATGTCTGCACATCCTCAACGGAAAGAGATGTAAACTCGTATTCTTCTTTGAGTTTTTCCCTCAGGGAAACCGGAAGATTCGTCATCTCATCTAAGCTTCTTGCAAGCTTTACATGCATCCAGTCATACATTTGTGCTGCCCTGAATTTCTTTTCTCCGAGAGATGTAAGTTCCTCTGTGACTTCACTCAGGTTAAGGGATTTTATATCCTTTTTTTCCATATTTTTTCCTCTTATTTTCTCTCAAAAAGGCAATAGAAAAATCCGTCGCTCTCCACAAAACCGGGTCTTAACAAAACTCCGTCCGTTGTGTCACCTACTTTCCCCTTTAAGCTATCGGGGATCCTCTCAGACATATCAACCGGCTTTAGGGGCAGATTTTTGGTTATCCACTTTACCATATCGCGGTTTTCCGCAGGGTTTAGGGTACAGGTGCTGTATAAAAGTCTTCCCGTCTTTTTGAGATACCCTGCTCCGTTTTCCACGATTTTTTTCTGAAGTGGTATAAGTTCCGCCATGGATTCAGGAGTCACGTTGTATTTGATATCTCTCTTTTTTCCCATTACTCCAAGGCCCGAGCATGGAACATCGCATATTACAAGGTCAGCCTTTCCGCTGTATTCCCTGTTAAACACTGTGGCATCCTGCACGGAAGCCGTGATATTTTCAGCCTTCATTCTGGCGATATTTTCATTTATGGTATTTACCTTTCCCTGATACAGGTCAAAGGAAGCGACCTCTTTTGCCTTCTCCGCGGCAAGAATGCTCTTTCCGCCGGGAGCTGCGCACAGATCCATAACAAAATCATTTTTGCTTATCCCTGCGCTCTCCACCGCCAGGGCACTGGACACATCCTGAATGATAAACTTTCCATCTTCGTATCCGCTTAAATTGTGTACGCCCCCCACATGGGTGGCTGTATAAACATAGTCAAGGTACGGGCTCTTTTTAAGCTTTGCACCGCTTTTTTCCATTTTGCTTACCAGGGCTTCTATCTCGTCCTTTGAAAGGGTACTCTTAAATCTGATGGATACAGGATGGATCTCATCCATATATGATAGCATTCTCTCCGTCTCTTCGCCCGAATAATTTTTCAAGAAAAATGCCACCAGTTCCTCAGGAAGTGAGCATTTTACGGACAGGTATCTCACCAGATCCTTTGCTCTGTCCGGAAGCTTCATCTTGTCCTTTTCCACGGAGATCTTTCGAAGGACCGCATTTACAAAGCCCTTTAAATTGTGGAATTTTCTCTTGTCCGCAAGCTTGCAGGCTTCGTTAACCACAGCCGATGCGGGAACTCCGTCCATAAAAAGAAGCTGGTATGCACTCATCCTCATGAGCACACGAATAAAAGGCTTCATCTTCCTGACCTGCAGTGAAGAGAAGCCGTCTATATAATAGTCAAGTTCAATTTTTCGCTCGATTGTGCCCTCGCAGACCCTCTTGATAAAAGCCTTGTCCCTCTGATCCAGATAGTCATATTTTTTCAGGACATCTGCGATAAGTGCAGAGGACATTCCCCCCTCTTTTTCAAGGGTAAGAAGCGTATCAAGGGCTATTTCTCTAGTGTTTGTTGCCAATTTTTTTACCTCTGTCCGGTTATATTCAGTTTCTTACCCAAGTTTTTCCCCGGGGCATACTTTCACACCCAAAAGGAAATCATGGGCAGCCATCCTCTTTTTGCCCTCAAGCTGAAGCTCCAATACCTTTAGAGCTCCTTCCCCGCAGGAAACGGTGAATGAATCCTTGTTTACATTGATCACTTCACCGGGGGCTTTATTCTCCCCTGTTACAACTTCAGTTTTCCAGATTTTTAACTGTTTTCCTTTGTAGGAAGTATAAGCGCTGGGCCAGGGATTTAATCCGCGGATCAGTCTGTCAAGCTCTGTTGCGCTCTTTGAAAAGTCGATCTCACCCATGCTCTTTTTGATAAGGGGAGCATAGCATGAAAGGGTGTCATCCTGTTTTACGGGAGTGATCTTTCCTTCCTCCAAAAGAGGAAGCATCTCGGTTATAGCCTCTCCTCCAAGGACCATGAGTTTATCATGCAGAGTCTCAAAGGTGTCATCATCCGAAATCGCTATCTCTTTTGTATAGAGCATGTCGCCGGTATCAAGTCCCTCATTCATCTGCATGATGGTGACACCGGTCTTTTCCTCACCGTGGATTATCACGTTCTGAATAGGCGAAGCGCCTCTGTATTTAGGCAAAAGTGAAGCATGGATATTGAGGCATCCAAGCCTTGGGATATCCAGGATCTCCTTACTTAAGATCTGTCCGAAGGCTGCCACAACGTAGACATCCGCCTCGTATTTTTTAAGTTCCTCCACAGCCTCTTTAGCCTTAATCTTTACAGGCTGCATAACGGGGATATTGTGGGCAAGGGCAACTTCCTTTACGGGAGTAAATACAAGTTTGTCGCTTCTGCCTTTCGCCTTGTCAGGCTGCGTCACCACTGCCGTTATCTCGTATCCTGCCTCTATTAAGCTTTTAAGCGCTCCCGCGGCAAAATCCGGGGTTCCCATGAAAACGATCTTCATTTACTCAGCCTCTTCCTCTTCGTCTGTCACATCCTGAAGCTCACCGATCACCTTTTCCACATAGAGGTGGCCGTCAAGATGGTCGAATTCATGGCAGATTGCTCTTGCCAGGAACTCCTCAGCCTCAAGTTCAAAATAGTTCATGTTGATATCATAAGCTGATACCTTCACATGATAAGGTCTTTTCACAATGCCTGCTTTTCCCGGGATGGAAAGACATCCTTCGCTTCCCTCCTGCTCTCCGTCGGATTCAAGGATGGTGGGATTGATAAAGATCAGGGGATCCTCTCCCGTCACATCAACAACCGCGATCCTCTTTAAGATACCGACCTGGGGAGCCGCAAGTCCCACGCCCTGGGCGTCATACATTGTCTCAAACATATCCTCCACCAGATCCTTGATCCTGGGAGTGATCTCTTTTACTTCCTTGCATGGTTTGTTTAAGATGGGATCTCCCATCTCTCTGATATTTCTGAGTGCCATAATTTTAGTCCTCTTCCTGTTGTCTAAAATGAATTCACGGGATCAAAGTCATATTGAACCATGTTCCCGAAGTTACCTGTATCATTTACATATTTTTCCAGATGATCCTTTACATCCACAAGCACCTCGCGGTCCTTGCTCTTAACGTAAAAAACATATCTGTAAACATCATTTATCTTGCTGACTCTTGCAGCCACGGGGCCAATGATTTTAAATTCCCCGAATGTACAATTATAATCAACCTTCAGAGTTTTGGCAAGTGTGCCGGTGAATTTAACACATTCCGCCTCGTTCTTTCCAAAGACGCAAACCGCCAGCATATGTCCTGTGGGAGGATAATCCATCAGATCCCTGTAGGCGATCTCCTCATTGTAAAAACCTCTGTAATCCCCTGTGGCAGAACATATTACAGCGTAGTGGTCCGGCTGATAGGTCTGGATCACGGCTTCACCGGGTTTTTCACCTCTTCCCGCTCTTCCCACAGCCTGGGTGAGAAGCTGGAATGTTCGCTCGCTGCTCATGTAATCCCCGCTTCCAAGAGACATATCGGCCGCAATCACTCCCACCAAAGTCACATTGGGGAAATCATGACCCTTTACTATCATCTGTGTTCCTATGAGCACATCCGCCTCACCGTTTGAAAAAGCGGACAGGATCTTTTCGTATGAATCCTTGGTCTTTGTGGTGTCTCCATCCATCCTAAGGGTCCTTACCCCGGGAAACATCTCTCTGACCTTCATCTCGATCTGCTCGGTTCCGGCCTTAAAGCCGCCGATAAATCCGGATCCGCACTGAGGGCACTTTGAAGGTTTCCTCTCCTCATAACCGCAGTAGTGGCAAACGATCTTCCCGTTTAAATGCTCTGTCATGGACACATCGCAGTGGGGGCACTTTACCACCTTTCCGCAGCTTCTGCAGGAGATGAATCCCGCATAGCCCCTCCTGTTTAAAAACAGTATTATCTGTTCGTTCCTGTTTAATCTCTCCAGCATGAGGTCACTTAAGATCTCACTGAATATGGATCTGTTTCCGGCCTTTAACTCCTCTCTCATATCCACTGTGTAAACCGTGGGGAGGCTTCCGCCGGTAAGTCTTTCATTTAATTCAAATTTCTTTATAAGTCCCTTTTCCGCTTTGTAAAAGCTGTCAACGGAAGGGGTTGCGGAACCGAGGATCAGGCTCGCATTGTTTATTTTTGCCACCTCTTCTGCGGTCTCTCTGGCATTGTATTTGGGAGTGCTCTCAGATTTGTAGCTTCCCTCATGCTCCTCATCCACAACTATTATCCCAAGATTTTTAAAGGGCACAAACAATGCACTTCTTGGTCCGATGATCACATCGATGTCACCGTTTTTTGCTCTCATGCACTGATCGTATTTTTCGCCGGGAGAAAGGGTGGAATTCATGACGCTCACCCTGTCGCCGAAGCGGTCATAGAAACGGATCAGGGTCTGGTATGTCAGGGCGATCTCGGGGATGAGGAATATGGCCTGTTTTCCCTGAAGCACCATATCCTCTATGATATTCATATATACTTCGGTCTTTCCGCTTCCCGTGATACCATGGATAAGATAGGTATTTCTGATCCCTCTTCTGTATTCGTCAGTAACCGTATCAACGATAAGTTTTTGCGCTTTTGACAGGATCTTTCGCTGTCCGGTTTTTTCTTTTACCTTTACAGGGTTTCTAAGGCTCTTTGATTCAAGCACCTTTAAAGCCCCTGCCTTTTCAAGGCTAAGGATTGACTGGGGTGAGATTCCAAGCTTCCCGGTTAAAAACTCTCTTGGGATAAAGTCTCTTTCAAGCAGTTCTCTGAGAACTTTCGCCTTTGAAGTCTGATGCTTTCTCTCACACTCTCCCAAAAGTGATATGAGGGCTTCGTTTTCCATGGCCCTTACCACGGTCTTGTGCTCTAACTGCTTTACGCTGGTCTTTGCGGGAAGCACGGTTTTTAATGCACTTATCATGGTGCCGCCGTAATTTCTCTTTATCCAGCCCGCAAGTTCGATCATCTTGTCCTCTATGGAAACACCTTTTTCCGTAAGAGAACAGATGTCCTTTATCCTGGCAGGATCAAAATCGCATTTTTCCTTAAGGGCAACGCAGTACCCTTTAAGTTTCCTGTCACCTTTTCCGAAAGGGATGATGACACTGCTTCCCACCTCCACTTTTCCAAGGAGGTTTTCGGGGATCCTGTATTCAAAGGTTTTATCTAATTTTTCATGTGAGATATCAACTATGACATCCGCATAGATAAATGCCAATTTATTTTTCCGTCCTCTCCGAGAGAACCTGAGCGATGAAATCCCTTTCATCCATGGGATATTTCACGCCCTTGATCTCCTGATAATCCTCATGACCCTTGCCCGCAAGCACAACGATATCGCCTTTCTGACCTTTTTCTATGGCATAGCGAATGGCTTCCTTGCGGTCTGTGATGGAGACGTATTTTCCGCCTGTCTTGTCTATTCCCGTAATGATATCCTTTATGATGTCCTCAGGCTCCTCAAAACGGGGGTTATCCGTGGTGATAATGGTAAGGTCTGCCAGTTTCCCGCTAACTTCACCCATCTCGTATCTGCGGGATTTTGCCCTGTTTCCGCCGCAGCCAAACAGGCATACAAGCCTCTTTGGCTCATACTCTTTTAAGGTGGACAAAAGGCTTTCAAGGCTCATTGCATTGTGAGCATAATCTATAAGCAGTGTGAAATCATCAGAAACCTTTACAGGCTCGATACGTCCCTTCACATGGATATTTTTAAGGGCATTTTCGATATTTTCCACAGCCACATTAAAGTGACGGCAGATCGCTATGCTGGTAAGAGCATTGTAGACTGAAAATCTTCCGGGCAAAGGCACCTCACAGGGAAAATCCATAAGGCCCTTCACATTAAAGCTTACTCCCAGTACATCCCCTCTTCTGAAGAGCTCCACATCCTCTGCTCTAAGCATGTTGTCCCTGCCAAAGCCGTAGGTCTCAACGCTGCAGGTATGTCCCTTTAATATATCATTTGCATAAGGATCGTCGCCGTTTACGATGCCCACCTTACACTGTGAAAACAGCCTGCTCTTGCACTCAAGGTAATCCGCAAAATCCGGATGTTCTCCGGGAGCGATATGGTCTTCTGACAGATTTGTAAAAATTCCGAAATCAAACAAAATTCCCGCGCTTCTGTGCATCTTAAGAGCCTGGCTTGAAACCTCCATGACCACGCAGTCAAGTCCCGCATCCACCATCTCTCTTAAATACTCCTGAAGGACATATGACTCAGGGGTGGTATTTACGGCATGGATATGTTTTTCTCCTATTATTATCTCAATGGTACCGATCAGACCTACCTTGTATCCGGCATTCTCCAGAATGGATTTTACCTGGTATGTGGTGGTGGTCTTACCCTTCGTTCCGGTGATACCTATGGTCTTTATGTGCTCTGCGGGATGTGAAAACCAGGCCGCAGAAATAAGAGCCATGGCATATCTGGTGTCACTAACCTTTATAACAGTGATATCCTCATCCATAACCTCAGGAACATCCTTTGAGACCACCAGGGTCTTTGCGCCGGCTTTAACCACTTCAGCCGCAAAATCATGTCCGTCCCTTGCCGTTCCTTCTATACAAATAAAAAGACAACCGTCGTTTACTTTTCTGGAATCGTAAACCACCGCTGTCACTTCTCTGTCACAGTCGCCCTTAATGCACTCGTGATCAATATCTTTAAGCAATTCGCTAAGAATCATCTCTAACACCTCTCAAACATACTTTGAGAAATATTTTACTCTATTTTTCCGTAAACGTAAAGAAGCTCCGACGCGAATCGGAGCTCCTTTACGATTTTCTTATGAGGGGGGGAGATAGTGAGTTAACAACTATCCAAGAAGTATATTAGCAAATAAATGTGAACAAATTGTGAACAAATTGATTTTTTTTTATTTTACGAAAAATTTGTCAATATAAACTGTTTTTCCTCTTTTCCACGGAAAGAATTTGTGGAAATTTGATAAACAATTGAGAGAATTATCTCCCCTTCGCTTTTCAAAAGCTTTTCAAATGTATTATTTCCGTATTTTGAGTCCACATATTCTCCAAATTTATCCACGTCGCCAAAATACATCAATGTATCTTTCCCGCCTGCAGAATTTACAACAGTGAATCTGGCATACTTTCCTTCCTTACCTATCCTCTTGCTGGCCACAAAACGCACATCTTTTTCCGCGAAGAGAGGTTTTGGATTTCCGGTGCCAAAGGGTTCCAAAAGGTTAAGCTGCTTTGCAAGATCCAAACTTCCGTAGCATAAAGGCATAGGAACATCTATCAGTATTTTTTTGCAAAAATCCTCCTCCGTAAGCCCGCTCTTTTCATTTAACCTCTGCCTTAAAACTTCCACATTTTCCTCTGAAAGGGAAAGTCCCGCAGCCATCTTGTGACCGCCAAACTTAATAAAGAGTTCTTTCACGCCGTTTAAGGCTTCGTACATATCATAGGTTTCAATGCTTCTGCCGCTTCCCTTTACGCACTCTTCCCCTTTTGTTAATACAAATGTGGGCTTATTATACATTTCCTTTATGCGGCCTGCTATGATGCCCGCAAGGGACTCATGGACATCCGGCAGATATATCACCAGCACATCGTCATTTTGAAGACTGTTTTCCTCCACAAATCTGACTGCCTTTTCTGTGCCCATGGATGTCAGATTTTTCCTGCTGTCATTTAAGGATTTTAACTCTCCCGCGTTTGACAGAGCATCAACTTTTGTATAACTCATAAGAAGCTCCATGCTTCTGTCTGCGCTGTCAAGCCTTCCCGTGGCATTTAAGCAGGGGCCTATCACAAATCCCAGATGATATGCGGAAAGGTTTTCAGTATCCAGGTTGTTTACGGAAAACAAAGCTTTCAAGCCCTCGTTTTCACTGTGCTTCATGCGCTTTAAGCCTTCTTTTACGATTATCCTGTTTTCATCCTTAAGCTCCATCACATCACATACCGTGGAAAGAGCCGCAAACTCCAAAAATTCTGTCAGGGCGCTCTCTAAGGCTTCGCTCTTTGTCTTTTCACATAAGACCTGCATAAGCTTAAAGACAACCACCCCTCCGCATATACCCTTAAAGGGGTATTCACACTGTTCCTGCTTTGGATCAACCACCGCAAGGGCCGGAGGCAGAAGCTCTCTTTTTTTGCCGTTTTCCTCCTCGTAGGGGACCTCATGGTGGTCTGTCACCACAACCTTTATACCGAGGTTGTTTGCAAGCTCTATCTGGCGGGATGCGGCAATGCCGTTATCGCATGTGGCGATGAGGCCCACCCCATCGTTTTTTGCATCGTTTATAAGGGAGTCATTTAATCCGTAGCCGTCATGAATCCTGTGGGGGATCACATAGTCGCAGTCTGCTCCCAGAATGCTGAGTCCCTTTGTGAATATATATGTGGAGCAAATTCCGTCCACATCATAGTCGCCGATTATCCTGATCTTTTCCCGTGTTTTTATGGAATCCAGCAAAATATCCGCAGCCTTATCCATGTCCTTTAACAGATGAGGGGAATGAAGATCCTTCAGATTCCATCCAAGATAAGCCTTAAGCTCCTCGCTTGTGGTGAAATCCCTGTTTCTGATTATCCTCGCAAGCACGGGGCTTATGCCGAATTTATTTGCCCATTCGTTAAAATCCGCCTTTTTGGCAGATACGACCCATTTTTCTCTTACCATTTCCTGCCTCTGTCAAAAAAGCACCGGTCCACTTTTTTATAAACAGCGATCCGGTGCTTTTATTGTTTTAATTTAGAAATATTCCCGCAAAGGATTTAAACTATTTCTCATCCTTTGGAGGGAAGGCCTTACGAAGTGAGAACCAGATCGCACTTGCAAGACATACGGATGAATAAACACCGCATACGATACCTACCATGAGAGGAAGAGCAAAATCCTTGATACTTGTCACTCCGAATCCATAGAGGAATGCAACCATGATGAATGTGGTGAGTGATGTAAAGATGGATCTTGAAAGGGTCTGGGTCACAGACTTGTTGATCACATCTGTAAGCTCATCTTTTCTTGTCATCACGTTCATATTCTCACGGATACGATCGAAGATAACGATGGTAGCGTTGATGGAGTAACCAACGATGGTAAGCATACATGCGATAAAGGTGTTGCTTACTGATACTCTTGCAGCCGCATAGAATGCCAGAACCACAAGTACATCATGAACAAGGCAGATGATGGAGCTGATACCGAAGCGCAGGTCCTTAAATCTGATTCTGATGTAAATAAGCATACAGATAACCGCAACAACCACTGAAACGATGGTGTCTGACTTCATCTCGTTGGAGATGGTGGAGCTGATGGTCTCGGACTGGATGAGTGATCTGTCCACGCCAAAGTTTGTAACGAACATATCATCAAGTTCCTGTCTTGTCTCAGCGTCAAGAGATGCTGTCTTGAAGATAACCTCGCTGGAATCCTGTACTGTCTGAATCTGTACGTTTCCTGCGATATCCTCGATGTAAGGAACAACCTTGTCGTTGATCTCCTCAAGGCTCATGGCCTCGTCAAATGTAACGGATGTCTGAGTAACGCCCTTGAACTCAAGTGAGTAGTTGAGGGTATCTCCTGTTGTAACCTTGAACACTCCCATGGTCACAAATCCTGCAAGTATAAGAACTGCGGAAATGATCATGAAGAGATTCTTTTTCTCGATAAACTTGATAGTATTTCTCTCTTTTGCAACGCCGTAGAGTTTCTCATTCTTAAGACCCAGAGCGTGGAGAGCATACATGATATATTTTGTGACAACGAGAGCTGTGAACATTGAGAGCACGATACCAAGTGCCAATGTCTGAGCAAATCCCTTAACTGTACCTGGTGCCAACAAAAGAAGCACTGCGGAAGCGATAAGAGTTGTCACGTTACCGTCGATGATGGCTGACAAAGCCTTGTCATAACCGATCTTAATTGCTGATTTAACAGTCTTTCCTGTTGCAAGTTCCTCACGGATACGGGCAAAGATGATAACGTTTGCATCAACCGCCATACCGATTGAAAGGATGATACCTGCTATTCCGGAAAGGGTCAGTGTCATATCAAATCCATTGATAAGGAGCACTACAAGTGCAACATATAAAAGAAGTGCAAGTGTGGCAGCAAGACCGG
>JAGDCK010000154.1 GCA_017958585.1 Lachnospiraceae bacterium | reverse complement strand
GGCTTATATTTTAGAGGGCATTAACAGGCTGCCTGAAAACATCAGATTCAATATCCCCATGAAGATAAAGACGGATGTGTTTGAGGAGGAGGGTAATTATGTCTTTGGAGCGATCCACAATGCCACATCCATCGGCGGTTTTTCATTAAACAACGGGCAAGTAGAGTTAAACGACGGGATGTTTGAGATGATCCTCATAAAAGCCCCCCAGAATCTCCTTGAACTTTCACAGATAACTCAGGGACTTTTAAGCGGCAACTTCGACAGCCCCCTCATAAGTTTTCATCAGATAAAAAGTGCAACGATCACATCCGACACCTTTGTGGCCTGGACTCTTGACGGAGAGTATGGAGGAAAGGCAAAAAATGTGGAATTTAATGTGATCCCCTCCGCCATACAGATAAATGTGTAATTTTATAAAATGTTTATATTCAAACACTTGAGATTATGGCGGACAGTACTATATAATATAAAAGTCATCGGCGTCCGAAGGCGCCATTGTTCGACAGAAGTCGAAGGATTTTCATGTTTTATTATTTATACAGACTAAGTATATCCTGAAGATATGCACTGCTTTGAAGAGCGGGCATATCTTTTATTACTTTATAGGAAATTGCTTCGCATTCCTATAAAGTAAAAAGCGCTCCGCTAAGGATGCGCACTCGCGCGAGAAGAAGATTGTTGCTAAAGCAACACGCGCTCGGCGCGTAGAATCTCGCAAGCGAGATTCTTTTTTAATGTTTTACGATGAGCCAAGTGGCCGCTGAACTTGCGCGTGCAGACATTTGGCGAATGTAGGACAACAAAAGGCATTAGCCTTGATAAGTTAGCGAGCAGGGCCGGCCTGCTTGAAGACAGAAAACAGGGGACTGAAAAAAAGTTAATGAGGAGAGAGTAGAAATGCATATTCCGGAGAATTATTTAAGCCCTGCCACCTGCGCGGTAATGACTGCGGCCATGGTTCCGGTATGGGTGAGAGCTGTAAAAAACGTAAAGACCGAACTTCCAAAGGAAAAGATATCCATGATCGGTGTGGGTGCTGCCTTTTCATTTGTGGGCATGATGTTTAACGTGCCCATGCCCGGCGGTACCACAGGACATGCTGTGGGAGGAACACTTCTTGCGGCACTTCTTGGCCCTGATGCAGCCTGTATAGCAGTGTCCATGGCGCTTTTGCTGCAGGCACTTATATTTGGTGACGGCGGAATACTTGCCTTTGGCGCAAATGCTTTCAATATGGCTTTTGCCATGCCATATATAGGATTTGCAATATACAGTTTATTGCTAAAGCTGTTTAAGGCAGCCCCTGCGGGAAAGGAGCAAATGACCAAAAAACTCGTATCCGCAGGCGTTGGTTCATATGTCGGAATAAATGCGGCAGCGTTTTTAGCCGCAATAGAATTTGGTATTCAGCCCTATCTTTTTAAAGATGCTGCGGGCAGACCCATGTATTGCCCCTACGGGCTTAACGTTTCGATCCCTTCCATGATGATAGGGCATCTGACTATATTCGGACTTGCGGAGATAATCTTTACTGTTGCCATTTTGGCATATGTATTAAAAACCTCACCGAATCTGGTTCACGGTGCTTTGCCGACACATGCGGAAGGTGAAAAGAAGAAAAGATTTGCATCCATGCTCCCGCTTTTACTGGCAATTCTGATAGCATTCGTACCCCTTG
Organism: Lachnospiraceae bacterium; assembly: GCA_017958585.1. GTDB lineage: Bacteria > Bacillota > Clostridia > Lachnospirales > Lachnospiraceae > RGIG10340. The sequence goes on along the minus strand of JAGDCK010000154.1, from coordinate 4,520 downwards.
GACTTTTGGCGGAGGGAACCGCCTGGGGAGAGTGGGGAAGCGATGAGATCGCCGAGGTAGTAAGCGACGGAGAGACTCTTGGATACGTTCCTTCGGGAATGGAGAGCGGTTTTTCCCTTGAGGCCATAATCCCCGATTATGCGATCGAGGGCGTACCCGATATAGTAGGTTATATTGCTTCAGCCATAATCGGTGTTGCGGTACTTGTAATAATATTCAGACTTATCGGCTCTGTATCAGGAAAGAAAAAAGTTCACGAGATAGAGCACAGTGTATAGGAATTTTTTTTGATGGTTCGTAATGATTTAGGATCCGGCAGTATCCCGGATTGGATGATGAAAAAAAACGAATATGTTCCGACAAAGGACCGGGAAGGCTTTCTTACGAAAAGCCTTCTTGGTTTTTTGCGCCTTTTCAGGCATTTTTCCATGAGGGGAAGAGGGGACATCTCCGTGGCAGGGGCAGGGACAGAACTTGTGCTTACCCTTGGTATGATCATAATGATCGCAATGACGGATTCCGGTGTGTTTTTAGCCTGTGCAGGGGCGGGGATCCTGGGGGTCTTAAGCTTTTCAAGGATAGATATAATGAAGAGAGCCCTCTCCACATCCCTGGGAGTTACCGCATTTACATTTGTGATAATGCTCCCGGCGTTCTTTTTATATAAGTCCCTGGGATTTTTGGTTTTGTCTTTCAAAGTATTTTTGTCAGTAACCGCTTTATCATTACTTACCTCGGTCATACCCTGGAACAGGATCACCGCGGCGCTGAGGCTTTTTAAGATGCCCAATATCCTGATATTTGTACTTGATATGACGATACATTACATACTTCTTTTGGGGAATGTGGCATACGACATGCTGGCTGCCCTTAAACTGAGGAGCATAGGAAAAAACAAGGACAAGGTGAATTCATTCTCGGGAATCCTGGGAACACTTTTTATGAAGTCCGTCGCCATGTCAAAGGAGACGGAGGATGCCCTTACCTGCAGGCTCTTTGAAGGAAGATATGATGCGGCAAAAACTGATTTTGGGATAAAGGACTGTATCCCCTTATTTACCCTCATTATTTTTATAATCTTGTATATATTTGTAGGATAAAACAGTTTAAGGATTGCCACGGACTGTGATAAAATTATAAAAAGATCTTGAGAGGGGAAAGAACATGAAAAATGCGCAGAATTTACAGATAGAACTTTCGGATGTGTATTTCAGATATGAAGACACACCGGCACTAAACGGAATATCCCTTCAGATTTTTGAGGGTGAGACAGTGGGCTTAAAGGGGGATAACGGAAGCGGTAAATCCACCCTTTTAAGGCTCTTAAACGGTCTGGTATATCCGGACAGCGGAAAATACATGCTGGACGGCAAAGAGATAAACAGTGATTCCATGAGGGATACCCTCTTTGCCAGAGCACTTCATACAAAGATAGGATATGTATTCCAAAACTCCGACACGCAGCTTTTTTGCGGAAGCGTCAGGGAGGAAGTGGAATTTGGCCCAAGGCAGATGGGACTTAGCGACGAGGAGGTCGAAAAGCGAGCCGGTGACGTGATCAGGATGCTTGACCTTGAAAAAATAGAAAACCGCCCGCCCTATCACTTAAGCGGCGGCGAAAAGAAAAAGACGGCTCTTGCCGCAGTGCTTTCCATGAACCCGGACATATTGATGCTGGACGAGCCCATGAACGGCCTGGACAAAAAGACGGTGGAGTGGCTTACAGGATTTATGTCCCTTTGGAAGGAAGCGGGAAAGACATTGATAGTTGCAACCCACGATGAAAATCTGCTCTATGGGATCGCGGATAAAGTAATAGAGCTTCACGAGGGCAAGATCATTTAGGTTATTTTTCTAAATCGGAGGGAAAATATGGATCAGGAAAAAATGCGAGGGATGCTGGAAGATTTTAAAAACGGCAAGATCTCTGAGGATGAGATCCTTTTAAAGATAAAGGAGGCCCCCTTTGAGGACCTTGGCTTTGCAAAAATAGACAGTCACAGAGCTATCAGACAGGGCATTGCGGAAGTCATATACGGCGCAGGGAAGACTCCCGGTCAGATCCTTGACATTGCCCTTGCCGCAAATAAAAAGGGTCAGGAGACCATCCTTATCACCAGGATGAGTCCTGAGGCCGCAGAACTTTTATCAAAGCACAAGGAATTAAATCTTGACTACGATGAGCTAAGTTCGATCGGTATATGCGGTAAGCTTCCTGCAAAAAACGGCCGTGGAAAGATCGCCATAGTAACCGGAGGCACCAGCGATATGCCGGTAGCCGAGGAGGCTGCAAGGTGTGCGGAAGCCTTTGGAAATGAGGTGGACAGGATTTATGATGTGGGCGTAGCGGGCCTGCACAGACTCCTTGCAAACCTTGACAGGATAATGGAAGCAAAGGTTGTGATCGCCATAGCAGGTATGGAGGGAGCTCTTGCAAGTGTAGTGGGAGGACTGGTGGATGTGCCGGTTTTGGCAGTTCCCACAAGTGTAGGGTACGGAGCAAGCTTTAACGGGCTCTCGGCGCTTTTGTCCATGCTTAATTCCTGCGCAAGCGGAGTGAGCGTGGTAAATATAGACAACGGTTTCGGAGCCGCATACCAGGCAAGTATGATCAATCATATAAAATAATATTAAGAACAGGGCACAGACAAAAGTTTTTTATAAGGAAAAGAGGGTTAAATGAAGACATTATATCTTGAATGTAACATGGGTGCCGCAGGTGATATGCTCACAGCTGCATTGCTGGAACTTCTGCCTGAGGAAAAGCAGGTTGAGGTGCTGGAGAGACTTAAAAACCTCGGCCTTGAAGGCGTTGAGATCAAGAGAGAAAAGGTTACGAAATGCGGTATCGCAGGAACCCATATGAAGGTAACCGTGGGAGGTCAGGAAGAAATAAGTGAGGATGTGGATTTAGAGCATCATCATGATCACGACCATGACCACCACGAGCACGACCACGAACATCATGATCACCACCATGACCACCACGAGCACAACCACGAACATCATAATCACGACCACGATCATGACCACCATCACCATCACGACCATGACCACAGCCACGATCACGGACACCACCATCACCATACTTCCATAAAAGATGTGGAGAAGATCATATACGGCATGGCACTTCCCTTTGGCGTAAAGATGGATGCGGTGGCTGTTTACAAGCTCATCGCCGAGGCGGAGAGTAATGCCCACGGAATGCCGGTGGAGGAGGTTCACTTCCACGAGGTGGGCAGCAAGGATGCCATAATGGATGTGGTGGCAGTGTGTCTTCTCATGCATGAGATAGATGCTGACAAGGTTTTGGCTTCCCCCATACATGTGGGAAGCGGTCAGGTAAGATGCGCCCACGGCATAATGCCCGTTCCCGCCCCTGCCACGGAATATCTCTTAAGAGGTATCCCTTCATATCAGGGAAATATCAAAGGGGAGCTTTGCACACCGACGGGAGCGGCACTCTTAAAGCATTTTGTCACAAAGTTCGGCCCACGTCCCATGATGAACGTGGACAACGTGGGAATCGGCTGCGGCATGAAGGATTTTGAGGCGGCAAACTGCGTTAGAGCATTCCTTGGAGAATTGTACAAAGAGGAAGCTCCCGAAAACAAAGAAGCTAAAGTGAATAAAGAAACCAAAGAAGATACGGACACGGTCTTTGAACTGAATGCCAATGTGGATGACATGACAGCTGAGGAGATAGGCTTTGCATGCGAAAGGCTCTTTGACGCCGGGGCAAGGGAAGTTTTCACCCAGTCCGTTTACATGAAAAAGAACCGTCCCGGCATCCTCGTCACTGTGATCTGTGACAAGGCAAGTAAAGAAGCCGTGATCGAAGCATTTTTTAAACATACCACCACCATCGGCATCAGAGAAAAGGAATGTAACCGCTATATCTTAAGCAGAAGCTTTGAAAAGGTTTCAACTGATTTTGGAACGGTGACCACAAAGACCAGCTTTGGATATGGGTCAAAAAAGACCAAGGTTGAATACGACGATGCCGCAAGGATCGCAGTGGAACAGGGAATAACATTAAGAGAGGCAAGGGAATCAATAAATAAATGATCACACAGACAGAAAAAGAAAAATTGGACGCATTAACAGCATATTTTAAGGAACTGGGAGACTGCATCATCGCTTTCTCCGGAGGTGTGGACTCCACATTCATGGCAAAGGCAGCCCATGACGCATTGGGGGAAAAGATGCTTGCAGTAACGGTGGTTTCTCCTTCATTTCCCAGAAGAGAGATGCTTGAAGCCATCGAGTTTTGCAAAAAAGAAGGCATCCCCCACGAAATGGTGGAATATGATGAACTTTCAATCCCCGGATTTAAGGACAACCCAAAGAACAGATGCTACCTCTGTAAAAAGAATCTCTTCGGAATGCTTTTGGAAGTGGCAGGAAACAAAGGATTCCACAATGTGGCGGAAGGCTCCAACATGGATGACAACGGAGATTACCGTCCCGGACTTATGGCCATAAAGGAGCTTGGCATAAAGAGTCCCCTTCGACATGTG
>JAGDCK010000153.1 GCA_017958585.1 Lachnospiraceae bacterium | reverse complement strand
GGAGTCACATTTTCTACTGCGCTTTCTTCTGCCATAACTCTTTCCATTTCGTCCATACGCAAAACCCTTCCATTTGTGTTTTCCCAACATAGTCTACGGTGCCTATAATAAAACTAGCGTAATATAAGTATATATAATTTCACGTAAAAATTCCACAAAAATTTTTAGATATTTTATGATTTTTCTGTCAAATTGCAAAATCATTGTGTTAATTACGGTTTTTATTCCGTAAATTTTGTTGCAAATCGCAAATTTGTCATCCCCTTTCTACCTATTAAAAGCGTACCGGAGGTATTGTATTTTTATGCGCTTTTTCAAGCTTTACGGTAAAAAAGCACACCGTTAAATAAAAAAGTTACCTTGAAATGAAAAATCCCCTTTGCTAGTATATTGTTAAATCAGTAAATCTTGCAAAAATGCGCCTTCGCGCAATACAGAAATGAGGATAAAATATGAGCAACTACAAATTGGAAGATCGTACTTTCGTCATTAAAAATTATGATCAGGTTGCACCCTTTTCAAGTTTTCTCCCCGGCATCGCGGGAGTAAAGGGTATTCCCCTCTGGTGCTTCTATACTAACAGAGGTCAGGGTGTCAACAGTTTCGGTATTCACGACAAGGACCATGCAATCATGGAATTCAATCCTGCCAATACCGCTTATGAAAATACCCCCGTCAAAGGCTTCCGTACATTCATAAAAGCAAACGGAAAGGTGACAGAGCCCTTTGCAGGCTACAGCGATGATTCAGAGCGCACATTCTATATCCGTGAGAACTGTTTCTGGATAGAGGATCTCAACAAGGAAACCGGCTTAAAGACCGAGGTTAAATACTTCCTGGTTCCCAATGAGACCTACGGCGCCCTTGTAAGGACAACCACCATCGAAAATACCACAGGCAAAGACATTGACCTTGAGGTTTTGGACGGAATGGCAAAGCTCATCCCCTACGGCCTCTTAAACTCCGTGTACAAAAATATGTCAAACCTCTTCAGAAGCTGGACAGATGTACACAATATCGAGAACAACATCCCTGTTTTCAACCTTGCAACAGCAGGTGAGGACAGCGCAGATGCAGCCACAGAGATCAGCAAGGAAGGAATCTTCTACCTCTCTTTTGTAGACGGTAAAATACTTCCTCCCGTATATGACAACGATGCGGTATTCGGTCCCGACTCATCCATGGTGACACCTGTTTATTTCAAAAATCACTCCATCGATGAGATCACATCCTACCCTCAGGTATTTGCAAACCGTATCCCCGGTTGCTTCACACCTGTGAAGGCTACCGTAAAAGCAGGTGCAAAGCTTGTGATCCGCACACTCATCGGCCACACCGATTCACCCGAAGAGATCAACGCTCTCTCCAAAAAGATCGTGGCTGACGGCTATATCGCTTCCAAGGAAGCAGAGGCAATGGATCTGGTATCCGGATTCACAAAGGACGTAAAGACTCATACCTCAAATCCTGTTTTCGACAAATATATCGAGCAGTGCTACCTTGACAACTTCCTCCGCGGCGGATATCCTTTCATCTTCCCCGCAAAAGACGGATCAAACAAGGTGGTTCACCTCTTCTCACGTAAGCATGGCGATCCCGAGAGAGATTACAACTTCTTCTCCACAGCAGGTGAGTTCTATTCACAGGGTAACGGAAACTTCCGTGACGTGAACCAGAACCGCAGAAACGATGTATTTTTCCATCCTGCAGTAGGTGATTTCAACGTTAAGACTTTCTTCTCTCTGGTTCAGGCAGACGGATTTAATCCACTGGAAGTTCGCTCATATTCCTTCTCCATCAAGAAAGGAAATGAGGACGCACTGAACTCCCTTATCGACAAGAGCGGAAAGACCGACAAGGATAAAGAGGAATTAAAGAAGCTTACAAGCGGAAAGTTTACCCCCGGAAAAGTGGTAAACGGTATCTTCCACAAGGGCATCGGCCTTAATACAAGCGATGACGAATTCCTTCAGAGCCTCCTTGAGATCTCCGATCAGAATATCGAGGCAAAACACGGTGAAGGTTACTGGAGCGATCACTGGGATTACAACTTTGATCTCGTTGAGGATTATCTCAGGATCTTCCCCGACAAAAAGGATGACTTCCTCTATAACAACACAACCTACCGTTTCTATGACAGTGCCGTAAAGGTAATGCCCAGAAAAGAAGTGTATGTACTTTCCCAGGGTCGTGTTCGTTCCTTCGGTCATCTGGTTGAGGATGAAAAGAAAAAGAATGATCCCACCTTTGATGTGGACGGAACAAACTGGTTAAAGAACGAGAACGGCGAGTATGTCGAAGTATCTCTCTTTACAAAGATGCTCTTTTTGGCAGCAATCAAATTCTCAGAGATGGATTCTGCAGGAATGGGTATTGAGATGGACGGTGGAAAGCCAGGCTGGAACGATGCCATGAACGGCCTTCCCGGAGTTCTCGGAAGCGGAATGCCCGAGACCATGGAGCTTGAGAGAATCGTTGCATTCCTCAAAAATGAGATGGCTCTCGACCGCAAATACGAGATCCCTGAAGAAATTGCAGAGCTTATCGTTAAGACATCTGAAAAATTAAAAGAATTCAAGGCCGGAAAGCTTGATCAGTTCAATTACTGGGATCAGGTTTCATCTGCAAGAGAAGCTTACAGAGACAAGATCCAGTACAGCATGACAGGAAAGAATACTCTCCTCTCCGCTGACGAGATCAAGGATTATCTCGAGCTTGCACACGAAAAGATCCTCGCAGGAATCAAGAAGGCAAAAGAGTTCGGTAACGGCCTCATGCCTACATACTTTACATTCACATCCGATGATTACGATATTGTAAAGGATGCCGACGGAAATGTAGTCAATACACATTACGGTCTTCCTGCAGTGAAAGTACACGCCCTCACACCTCAGCATGTACCTGCATTTTTAGAGGCTCCCGCAAGATACTTAAAGACCCTTACAGATCACGAAGAAGCTGTAAAGCTTTATAATGAAGTCAAGGAAAGCGATCTCTTTGACAGAAAGTTAAAGATGTACAAGACATGTGTACCTCTTGACGATATGGGTCTTGAACTCGGACGTGTCAGAGCGTTCACTCCCGGATGGCAGGAGAGAGAATCCGTATTCCTTCATATGTCATACAAATATCAGTATGGACTATTAAAGGCAGGTCTCTATGACGAGTTCTTCGAGGAAATGAAGTCAGTTCTCATTCCTTTCCTGAACCCTGAGACCTACGGCAGAAGCACACTTGAGAATTCATCATTTATCGCTTCAAGCTTAAATCCCGATCCTTCCACACACGGTCGCGGATTTGTATCAAGACTTTCAGGTTCCACCACAGAGGTTCTCTCAATGTGGTCAACCATGATGGCCGGAGCTCATCCTTTCACTGTGGAAAACGGAGAACTCACACTTTCATTCAAGCCCACTCTTGTGGACTGGCTCTTTGATGACAAGGGAGAGATCTCATTCCAGCTCTGCTCCGATGCAAAGGTTACATATGTAAATCCTGCAAAAAAGAGCACCTTTGGAAAAGATGCCGTAAGCGTTTCTTCTATAGTTATAGACGGAAAAGATTATGGTAATAAACTTACCGGAGATATTGCAAGAGCCGTAAGAGACGGAAAAGTTTCAGACATAACAGTAAAACTTGCTTAAATTAAAGGCCACGCACCGATCGGTGTGTGGCCTTTTTTTTATTTTTTTGGCAAAATAAACTACTCCACTTCTTTTTCTAAAAGAGAAAATTTAAGTTCGGAATAAACCGGCAACAATATAAGAATGATCACAGGTGCCACCAAAGCTCCCGACACCACGAGTGGCCAGATCACAGGAGCCCATACTGTAGCATAGTCTTCCACGCCCAAGCTGTTTAAAAACGCAGAAGAAACAGAGATTGTCATCTGTATAGCGTTTATCAATATCGCAGCCACAAATGTCGCCTTCAAAGCATACATCGATTTCTTAATATCTACAGCTTTATATTCTTTTTTTGTAAAAGCAATCTTAAAAGCCCTGAGGAAACCCGGCATTATCCCTGAAAAAAGCTGCCAGATAACTAACGGAACCAACACTGTGAGTATAGACTCCGGAGAATATATCATATTTTGTTCCCCGCAATCAAAGTTCAAATAAAAGGTCGAAACAAAAAACACAAAACATGCTAAAGAAGCGATAGTTCCCAAAAAGATACGAATTTTTTTCATATAATCAGTCTCCTCCCTTCGAAATCATAGTTTTCTTCCATAATTTATATATATCATAAAAATAAACGGTTTTCAAATTATTTTTTTTTTGATTCCCATATATTTTTACAAAAAAATGTCTGTGACAATGATACGCATCGTCACAGACATCAAAAATAATTATTTTGTTTTATTCCTGTATTTCTATAAACCCGTAACTCTCAAGGGTCTTTAGATACTTAATAAG